>JAKSNX010000001.1 GCA_024405815.1 Paludibacteraceae bacterium
AAGATGCCGCAAAAAATGCAGGTAAAGAGGTTGTACTTGCCACCGATACCACAAAAATGAGGCTTGCAAAAACCTCTGACCTAAAAAGCATAGTCCGCTGCCTTTATGAGGTTTTCGGGTATAACTATTCAGCAGCCTCAATGTACTCTCCCGATGATATGGCGGAGCGAATGAAAAGCAATGTATATAAAGGCATTGTCTGCACTAATACAAACAATGAGGTAGTGGCACACATAGGTATGATAAAGACATTCCCCGATGATACAATTTGCGAAAGTGGAATGGCGTTTGTATCTCCTCAATACGGAAAGAGAGGATTATTCTCAAACCTAAAGGTGGCTTTAATAGAACAAGCGGCAAAAGATAAATTAAGAGGTGTGTTCAGCAGTGCCGTCACAACCCACCCTTTTACTCAAAAAGCCAACATAGCGTTAGGGTGCGTTGAAACAGGAATGGAACTTGCATACGTACCTGCCGATTTTCAAAGTGTTGTATCAGAAACACAGGGTCAAAGACAGACCGTAATGAACTACTTTATTGCAACCTCTTATACAGATTGTAGGGATATTTATGTGCCATCGGCTCACAAATCAATTATAGAGAAGACCTATAGACTATTAAAAATAAAACGCAACTTTTTAGATAACGGAAGTAATCCCGTAGCAGAACATTCTGAATACTCTTACACATTCAGAGTTGATTGGAACCAATCTGTATGTCAAGTGCCTCTGATAGGAAAGGATTTTGAACTTTGCATAAGACGCAACCTGATACGTGGCTTATCAGATGGCATGCAGGTATTCTATCTGCAACTTTCGTTAAATGACCCTGCCATAGAGTATGCCACATCAGTTGTAGAGAGTATGGGATTCAGTTATTCAGGCATTATGCCATACGAGTTACACAATACAGACACAATTCATTTTCAATATATAGTTGATACCAACCTTAGCTCCGATTATATAGTGGCGGTAAGCGATTGGGGCAAAGAGATAAAGGAATATGCCACAAGGCAAATGCACTTGAGAGAACAAAACAGATGACAAAGGAGAATACAGAGAAAGGATATGCCAAATACACAAACTGTAGCCAACTGAGTTACAGCACTTTACGTATAGGTTCAGAGAGCATAATAGGGGACGTTATGCGTGTCTTGAACACTGACAACAACAATATACGTCTGGCACTTGAAGAGGCTATTGTAAACATTATAAACTACGCCTACCCCGATGACGGACCGTTAAGAGTGGAGATAGCATATAAGGATAACAGCACTATGGTTACTCTTTGTGATAACGGTGAACCGTTCAACCCTCTTGAACAGAACGATACAGAACTTAGTGATGACCTTGAAACACGCAAAATAGGCGGCTTGGGCATTATGCTTATAAAGCAACTGACAACCTCACTCAAATACGAAAGGTCTCTTGATGAGAACCGTCTGACACTGATTTTTTAAGATTACAAATACCTTACGCACAACATTGTAATGTCATCACTTTGAAGGGCATCGCCGGTATGCTCATCAACTTTTTGCAGAATATAGTTGATAGAATCCTTAGCACTTTTCCCTGCACACTCCTTGAACGCTGTAAGGGTGGCATCGTTGCCAAATTCCTCATTTTTAGTATTTACCGCTTCCGTTACACCATCAGTGTAAAGCAACAGAGAGTCTCCTTTCTCAAATTTAATGCGTTTAGTGTGAAATGTGGCATCGGGGTTTACACCTATCACGCCGTCATCTGTGCCAGGCAACCACTCCACTCCATTTTTAACACTACTAAGAATAGGCAGGTTATGACCTGCGTTACAATAGTCTAAATAACCGTTCTCAAAATCAAGCACCCCGGCAAACATAGTGCAGAACATACACTGCTCATTAGTAAGTGACATCTCATCGTTTATACGCTTTAGAATTTTAGCGGGGTCATCTGAAATAGCCTTAAGAGCAGCGTATTGGCTTGCTATGGTTGTCATAAAAAATGACGCCTGCACTCCCTTTCCGCAAACATCACCAATGCAGAAAAAGAGTTTGTTCTTTTTCAAAGAGTAATGATAGATATCACCACCAACATATTTTGATGGAATAAGTTCGGCATAAACATCAAGTGAGGGCTGATTTGGTAATGTTTGAGGCAACATACATTGCTGCATTTGAGAGGCTATGCTCAAGTCCTCTTCCATAGCGGCATTCTGTTTTACCTCCTCCTTGTGTCTCTTCATAAAAGGTTTGGCAATAAAATGGACACTAAGTATTATGGCGGCAATAAGGGCAATAAGCAGAATGACATGCGTAATAACAATATGCACAATACCCTTTTTAATATATTGCGTAATAATCTTATAAGGGAATGTACAAGTTATCTCTCCCCCTAAGCGTGGGAACGGACGTGTTACAGACATATAATCTCCGTTTTGTGCAATCTGAGCGGAATCCCTGCGGCATACATACATTCCATTCCTTCCTGTTAAAGAAATGTCACACAAGGGGTCTGGTTTAAGTTTTACCATCATGTCTTCCATATCTGTCAGTGTTGTGGAGACATTAAAAACTCCGTAGATTATACCTGTGTCTTGAATCTTAAGTGGCTTGGAATAACTGATAAATGAAAATTCTGTATGGAATTTGGAATAGAATGGTTCTGACCACCATACAGTGTCATTCTCTCCTGATTTTTCCCAGTTATCGTCTCCGTGAATATAATCAATCTCCTTAAATCCGTCAATAAGCATAATACTGTCTGTATTCATATAATAAGCCGCACCTACAATATAACACTCACTGCCGTCTGGACAATATCCGGGAGCATACATAACTGATACCGTATTTACGTCAGGATATGCCACTAAGAATCTTTTAGTGGCTTCCAGACACTCCTTGGAATTCAAGTACCTTTCATCTGATAAATCAAACGAGTTGGCTGCCGCCTCTATCTGCTCAAGTTTAAGATTTATAGACAAAATAGATGCGTCAATGGCATCAACCGCATCTTCTTCTGCAATCTCCAAAGATGCGTCATAGATATACCTGAACTCATAATATCCTCCAACTATCAGAATTATAAGTGCAGTGACACATACAGCTACTGACATACGTAATGCCAGATTGCCTAAAGATTTACGTCTTTCTTCTCTACTACGCATTATGTTGCTTACTTTATCCTACAAATATACAAAAAAATTGTATCTTTGTATCAAAGATTTACATAAATATGCATACTAATTATAATCGCAGAGTTACAAACGCTGTTTTTGTGGGAGGTTTACAAGTAGGTGGTAATGCTCCTATAAGAGTGCAGTCAATGCTAAACACATCCACTAATGATACTGAAGCCTGTGTGGCACAAGCCATAAGGATAATAGAGGCAGGTGGTGAAATTGTGCGTCTTACAACACAAGGTGAGCGTGAGGCTGCAAATATGGCAAATGTAAGGTCTGGACTCAATGAGGCAGGACACTCAGACATACCACTTGTGGCAGACGTACATTTTAACCCAAAGGCGGCTTTTGAGGCGGCAAAACACATTGAAAAGGTCAGAATAAACCCAGGTAATTTTGCCCAGACACTTAAGGAGGCTGATGAAAAGTTTACAGCCCTGCTTGACCTATGCAAGAAAAACGGTGTTGCAATACGCTTAGGTGTGAATCACGGTTCTCTTAGCAAGCGTATTATGAATAAATACGGCGATACTCCAGAGGGAATGGTTGAGAGTTGTATGGAGTACCTGAGAATATGCAAAAGAGAAAATTTCACCAATGTGGTAATATCTGTCAAGGCATCCAACGTAAGGGTTATGGTGCATACCGTAAGGCTTATGGCTGCCACTATGGATGCCGAGGGACTTAACTTTCCACTGCACCTTGGCGTAACAGAGGCAGGGAACGATTATGAGGGCAGGGTTAAAAGTGCCGTTGGCATAGGCACATTACTTGCAGACGGCATTGGCGATACCATAAGGGTTTCTCTTAGCGAAGCCCCAGAAAGGGAAATTCCTGTAGCCAAGCAGATTGTAAGGGTTATTGAAGATAGGGCTTCTGCACAACCTATACAGGATATTGACACATCTTTTATAAATCCATATAAATATATCAGGCGTAATTCCGTTAAGATTGGTACCTTTGGTGGCGGTCAGGTTCCCGAGATTCTAAACGCCACAGACAAAGTTCCTTCAGGTGTGCTTGAATGTGAGTTGAAAACCAATAATGCCATAGGTGAGGCTATGACTTTCTTTGCAAAATTAAATTTTTCAAATGATAGCTCTCCTGTCGTAATATCACGCCATTACGGACCTATGCCTACAGAAGAACTTATAGTGAGGGCATCGTGTGAATTGGGGCCTCTCTTTATTGACGGACTTGGAGACGGACTTCGCATAACAGCTGACGGTGTTTCTAAAGAAGACTTGGAAAACCTTATGCTCACCATTCTGCAAGCGGCTCGTGCCAGAATGAGCAAAACAGAATATATATCCTGCCCAAGTTGCGGACGCACCTTGTTTGACATTGAGGGTACGATAGCTAAAATAAAGTCTGCCACAAGCGGCTATCCAAACCTTAAAATAGGGATTATGGGGTGCATTGTAAACGGTCCTGGAGAGATGGCTGATGCAGATTTTGGCTACGTAGGTGCGGCACCAGGAAAAATAAGCCTTTATAAAGGACAGACAGTGGTTCGCCGCAACATTCCTCAAGAGGAAGCGGTTGATGCGTTGATAGAACTAATTGAAAGTTCAAAAAATTAGCGTCAGCTATACTCAATAAAAAAGCCCATACCGCAAACGCGATATGGACTTTTTATTATGAACTAATCCTAATTATAGTTTTGGACCAGCGGCTACAAGAGCTTTACCAGCCTCATTGCCTGTGTATTTGTCAAAGTTCTTGATAAAGCGTGAAGCAAGGTCTTTTGCCTTAACCTCCCACTCAGACGCATCTTTGTATGTATCACGTGGGTCAAGAATGTTAGGGTCAACACCTGGAAGTGCTGTTGGAACCTCAAAGTCAAACATAGGGATTTTCTTTGTAGGAGCAGTCTTGATAGCACCACCAAGGATAGCGTCTATAATACCACGAGTATCGCGGATAGAGATACGCTTGCCTGTTCCGTTCCAACCTGTATTAACAAGGTATGCCTTAGCACCCGATTTCTCCATTTTCTTTACAAGCTCCTCAGCATATTTTGTTGGGTGAAGCTCAAGGAATGCCTGACCAAAGCAAGCAGAGAATGTAGGAGTAGGCTCTGTAATGCCACGCTCTGTACCTGCAAGTTTAGCTGTAAATCCGCTTAAGAAATAGTATTTTGTCTGCTCTGGAGTAAGAATAGATACCGGAGGCAATACACCAAATGCATCAGCAGATAGGAATATTACGTTCTGTGCGGCAGGAGCTGCAGAGATAGGTGCTTGAATATTCTTAATATGGTTAATTGGATAAGAAACACGTGTGTTCTCTGTTACGCTCTTATCTGCAAAATCAATCTTGCCGTTAGCATCAACTGTAACGTTCTCAAGAAGTGCGTTACGCTTAATAGCGTTGTAAATATCAGGCTCGCTCTCCTTATCAAGGTTGATAACCTTTGCATAGCAACCACCCTCAAAGTTGAATACGCCGTTGTCGTCCCAACCGTGCTCATCATCACCTATAAGTTTACGTTTTGGGTCTGTAGAAAGGGTTGTCTTACCTGTACCTGAAAGACCAAAGAATATTGCTGTCTCCTTGCCTTCCATATTGCAGTTAGCGGAGCAGTGCATTGAAGCCATACCCTGAAGAGGAAGATAGTAGTTCATCATAGAGAACATACCTTTCTTCATTTCACCGCCGTACCAAGTATTAATGATAACCTGCTCACGAGATGTTACATTGAATGCAACGCAAGTCTCAGAGTTAAGACCAAGCTCCTTGTAGTTCTCTACCTTTGCTTTTGAAGCATTGTAAATTACAAAGTTAGGTTCAAAGTTAGCAAGTTCCTCAGCAGATGGCTGAATAAACATATTCTTTACAAAGTGAGCCTGCCAAGCAACCTCAACAATGAAACGTACAGCCATACGAGAATCTTTGTTAGCACCGCAGAAAGCGTCAACTACATAAAGCTCTTTATTGCAGAGTTCTTTCTTGGCAATCTCCTTAACCTTTGCCCAAACTTCTTCTGACATTGGGTGATTATCATTCTTATAAGAGTCTGATGTCCACCAAACAGTATCTTTAGATTTGGCATCCATAACAATGTATTTATCTTTAGGAGAACGTCCTGTATAAACACCTGTCATAACATTAACTGCGCCAAGTTCTGTCTCTTGACCTTTATCAAACCCTGTTAGTCCTGCTTTTGTCTCAGCAGCAAACAACTCCTCATAAGAAGGGTTGTGTCCTATCACCTTCGCTCCGGTGATACCATACTTAGTTAAATCTAAATTTGCCATAATATAATTGATAATTGAAATTTTGGAGTAGCGAGTTAAGAATAAATTTATTTATTATTACGAGTCACGACAAAATTCACAACGAAGTTGTAAAATTGAAAGTTAAGAGTTAAATAAAATACCCCTTAATTACCAAGTTGCAAAATTAAAGATAATTTTTCAAAAACAAACCACATTCCCCACTTTTTTTTACACAATTCAACAAAAATTTTCAAGATTTAATATTTTGCACTATATTTGCACCACTAATCGGTGTGGAAAGATTTGATATGCTTGCAACCACACACAAAAAAAATGCTAAAATGAACTATTTCTTTTCCTCAGAGTCTGTATCAGCAGGACACCCCGATAAGGTTGCAGACCAAATTTCAGATGCCTTACTCGATAATTTCATAGCCTTAGACCCACAATCTCATGTGGCGTGCGAGACACTTGTAACTACAGGGCAGGTAGTACTTGCAGGCGAGGTTACAACAGATGGTTATGTAGATGTGCAAAAAGTTGCAAGAGATGTTATTGACCGTATAGGCTACAACAAGAGCGACTATATGTTTGAGGCACACTCATGTGGCGTGCTTTCTTCCATACACGAGCAAAGTGCCGATATAAACCGTGGAGTCAGCCGTCAGAACCCGATGGAACAAGGTGCCGGGGACCAAGGTATTATGTTTGGATATGCCTGTTCAGAAACCAAAAACTATATGCCTGTCACCATAGATATGGCACACTCCATACTTAAAGAACTTGATGCGTTACGCAAAGAGGGCAGACAAATGCCATATCTCCGCCCCGATGCCAAGAGTCAGGTTACGGTTGAGTATTCAGAAAACGGAAAACCGCTACGTATTGAGGCAATAGTTGTCTCCACCCAGCACGATGAATTTGATAGCGATGATGAGAAAATGCTTAAACGCATAAAAGAAGATGTAAAAAACATTCTTCTTCCGCGTGTGTTTGCCAAAGACAAAGCATACTCAGACCTTAATAAAGGAGACTTTAAATTGTTTGTGAACCCTACAGGCAAATTTGTCATTGGCGGACCACATGGAGATACAGGACTTACAGGCAGAAAAATCATAGTTGACACTTACGGGGGCAGAGGAGCTCACGGAGGTGGTGCTTTTTCAGGCAAAGACCCTTCAAAAGTGGATAGAAGCGCGGCATACGCGGCACGTCACATTGCCAAGAACCTTGTAGCGGCGGGAGTCTGTGACGAGGTGCTTGTACAGGTGGCTTACGCCATCGGGGTGGCAGAGCCTATGAACCTCTATATAAACACATACGGAACTAACAAAACCAAGTTCTCTGATGCAGAAATAGCGGCTAAACTGCCTACCATATTTGATATGAGACCATACGCCATAGAACAACGCCTTAAACTAAGGAACCCCATCTATGAGGAGACAGCGTCTTACGGGCACTTTGGCAGAGAGCCACAAATTGTAACAAAACATTTCTCTGATAACGGGAAACAGATTACAAAAGAAGTGGAGTTGTTCACATGGGAAAAACTGAATGCTGTAAGCGATATTAAAGAAAAAATAATCAAATAACCAAATCACCGAATCACCAGAAAAAATATGAAAGATTTATCAAAACTCAGTATCGGTATTGCGTCAGACCACGCCGGATACCTTCTTAAAGAGGACCTCAAAACATTCCTCAAACCTCTTGTTTATGAGCTAAAGGATTTTGGCACCAACTCAGAAAGCAGTTGTGACTACCCCGATTTCGCTCACCCTCTTGCATCTGCCGTAAATGCAGGCGAGTTTGATTTTGGCATAGCCATCTGCGGTACAGCAAACGGTATGAGTATGACTTGTAACAAGTATCCTAATGTACGTGCCGCACTATGCTGGAAAGATGAGATTGCAAAACTTGCACGCCAACATAACGATGCAAACATCATTGGGTTACCAGCCCGCTTTATATCAGAAGCCGAGGCTGAACATTTCTTGGAGACTTTTCTTACCACCGATTTTGAGGGTGGCAGACATGAGGCTCGTGTTACCAAAATATCCAAAGTAATCAAGTAATTAAATGAGAAACAGCATAGGTAGAAATATCACACTTACACTATTTGGCGAATCTCACGGCGATGCCGTAGGGGCAGTGCTTGACGGAATGCCTGCAGGAATTGAGGTCAGTGACACCTTTATTGCGGAGCAACTCTCAAAACGCCGTCCATCGGGTGCCATAGAGACCGCAAGAGTGGAAAATGATGATTTTAAAATCCTAAGCGGTGTGTTTAACGGGCACACCACAGGAGCACCTATTTGTATTCTTATACCAAACAATAACACACGCAGTGCCGATTATGAAAAGAACTGCGGTATTGCACGCCCCTCTCACGCAGACTACACAGCCCATATAAAATATGACGGTTTTGAAGACTATAGAGGCGGAGGTCATTTCAGCGGACGTATTACCGCAGGAATTGTGGCTGCAGGTGCCATTGCCGTAAAGACACTTGAGAAACATAACATCAAGATAGGCACTCACATACTGAGCTGCGGAGGTGTATCGGATACAGATTTATTGACGGAAGACCCGATTTGCACGGCAAAGTGCATTGACGCACTTAACACAAAGCCGTTCCCCGTCATTTCTGATATTTCAGACAATATATCAGCAGAGATACTGAAAGCCAAAAACGCACAAGACTCAATAGGAGGCGTAGTGCAAACCGCCATAACAGGCTTAAAGGCAGGTGTAGGAGAACCTTGGTTTGATTCACTTGAAGGGGCTATTGCAAATGCGGTATTCTCTATCGGGGGAGTAAAAGGGGTGGAATTTGGTGCCGGATTCAACTTTGCAAATATAAAAGGGTCTGAAGCCAACGACTGCTTCTGCATAAAAGACGGTAAAATACAAACTATTACAAACAATAACGGAGGCATTAATGGTGGCATATCAAACGGAATGCCCGTTATATTCAACACTGCGGTAAAACCCACACCATCAATAGCACAACCTCAGCAAAGTGTTAATATGCTCACATTTCAGGAGCAGACACTTAATCTTATAGGCAGACACGACCCTGCCATAATAAGGCGTATTTGCATAGTGATTTCAAGCATTACAGCCATTGTATTGTGTGATATGTTGTCTCTTAAAGAAGGAACAGACTACCTTAAATGATTACAAAAGACAAAAAAATACTGATAGTGGGGCTTGGTCTTATGGGTGGCAGTTATGCTGATGCACTTACCAAGGCAGGATTTGAGGTTGGTGCCATTACACGCTCACAACGCTCCATAGATTTTGCCATAAAAAACGGAATTATACGGCATGGCTTCGTTGAGGTTGAAGCTGACTATGTAGGACAATTTGACATAATAGTATTCTCTCTCTACCCCAAAACATTTGTAGAGTGGATAGAGAGACACCAACAATTATTAAAGAGTGGTGCCTTGATAACTGATGTTACGGGAGTAAAAGGTCCTATAGTAGAGAAGATACAGCATATTCTTAGACCCGATGTGGAGTTTATTGCGGCTCACCCGATGTGCGGTAAAGAGGTTAGCGGAGTAGAAAACGCATCATCAGATATTTTCATCGGGGCTAATTACATAGTAACACCCACCGCACGCAACACAGAAAATGCAATAGAAGAGTGTGAGGCGTTAGGCAAGATATTAGGTTGCACCACAATATCAAGACTTACACCAGAGTACCACGATGAGATAATAGGATTTCTGAGCCAACTTACACACTGCATAGCGGTGTCGCTTATGAACTGCAAGGATTCCAAAGACCTTGTAAGATTTACAGGAGACTCATTCAGAGACCTTACCCGCATAGCCAGAATCAATGATGAAATGTGGAGTGAGCTATTTCTGTTAAACAAAACTGAACTGCTTAAGCAGATGGATTTGTTTGCATCTCAATTCAGCAGAATACGTGAAGCGGTTGCAAACGGTGATACCGACACACTTAAAGAGATGATGAAAATATCAACTGAACGTAGAAACTATTTTAATAAGATATGAACCTAACTTATAAAAAGGCTCTTTTCCAGCCAGATGAAATTAAGGCAATGTACCCTATTTCTGAAGAGGACAAAGCCAAAAGAGAGATTAACAACAAGGAGATAAAGGCTGTACTTAGCGGAGAATCAGATAAGATGTTGCTTATAATAGGTCCTTGCTCAGCGGACCATGAGGAGTGCGTAATAGATTATATAAGCCGTCTGCGTCCTGTACAGGATAAAGTTAAAGACAAGCTTGTAATTGTTCCAAGAATATACACAAACAAGCCAAGAACCACAGGAGCAGGATATAAGGGTATGCTACACCAACCAAATCCACTTGCAGACCCAGATATACACCAAGGTCTTATAGCAATCAGAAAACTGCACCGCAGAGCTTTAAGCGAGACTGGATTCTCCTGTGCCGATGAGATGCTCTACCCAGAGAACCACCAGTTCCTTTCTGACCTGCTATCATACGTGGCAGTAGGTGCAAGAAGCGTTGAGAATCAATATCACCGCCTTGTAGCAAGCGGACTTGACATACCTGTGGGTATGAAAAACCCTACCAGTGGCGATATGTCAGTTATGATGAACTCAATAAAGGCGGCACAAGACGGACACACATTCATATTCAGGACTTGGGAAGTGCAAAGTACAGGCAATAAATTCTCCCACGCTATTTTACGTGGCTACGTAGATAACTACGGAGTAACGCACCCTAACTACCATTATGAGGATTTGTGCCACTTAGTGGAGTTATATCATAAATCATCTAATCTGCAAAATCCAGGCGTAATAGTGGATTGCAACCACTCTAATTCAGCAAAACAATACTTAGAGCAAATCCGTATATCAAAAGAGGTACTACACTGTATGCGTCATAGTGCAGATATAAAATCACTAGTAAAAGGGCTTATGATAGAGTCTTACATAGAAGACGGGGCACAAAGCATAGGTGAATGCACATACGGTAAATCCATCACAGACCCATGCCTTGGTTGGGAGAAGACAGAACGCCTTATTTATGACCTTGCAGACCTTCTGTAACCGCTTATGATATGTACCAGCATACAGAACAAGACTCTATCTGAGATTACTTCCGTTTTAAGTAACCCCGATGTAGAGATGGCGGAAATAAGGCTTGACCTATGCCCGGCACTCTCTGCACACGATATTGAAACGCTGTTCTCTAAAGCAAGGATTCCACTTTTAGCCACCTGCAGAATATCACCCGATATAACAGAGAGTGAGGCTACCCATAAATTAGAGTCCGCAATTAAAAGTGGTGCCGCTTTTGCTGATGTAGAAATTGAGGCAAGCGCTGAAATGGCAACCCATATTTCCAAAGTGTGTAAAGACAATCATTGCCGCTTTATACGTTCAGTCCACTTTTTTAACGGAACACCATCTGTTGATATTTTGCAAGAGTACGTTTTAAAGTGCAAGAGAGGGTACGCCGATATAATTAAAATTGTTACATACGCTGGTAATGCCGATGATGTCAAGACTGTGCAAAAACTTTACACACCATCACTTACAGGCACTCTTATAGCCTTTTGTATGGGTGAAGCGGGCAAACAAAGCCGTATGGACGCATTAAGATACGGGGCACCATTCACATACGCCGCATTATCTGAAAAGGAGGCTACCGCCGCAGGGCAATGGATTGCCTCTAATATGTATTCTGCACTATATGGAGGCAACCATCAACAATATAGTTTTAACAACAAAAACATAGAACTTCCCTCATCAAAAAGCATTGCACAGAGGGCTATAATAGCAGCAATGCTATCTAATGGAGAATCAGTGCTTACAAACTACTATCCTTGTGAGGATTCAGAATCCGCCATAGCGTTAATCCGCAATCTTGGTGCAGAAGTATCTATCTCAGGCTCAACCCTTATAATAAACGGTGGACTCTCAAATACTACAAACAGCGTATTTGTCGGGGAATCGGGGTTCTTAACCAGATTAATCACACCTATACTATCTTTAAGCGGCAGACAAATTACTGTAAATGGAGAGAAAACTCTTGTAGGCAGACCTCTTAAAGGTATAATTGAGACAATGGACAGTTTTGGGGTAGAGATAGACAAAGACAGCGTGCCGTTTACCATAAAAGGCAAATTGTCATCGGGTGGCAAAACAGTATCGGGGAAATACGGCTCACAAATAATCAGCGGACTACTTGCCGCATTGCCACTGCTTAAACAGCCGTCAAGTCTGACTATATCTAATCCTAAGAGCGTTCCGTACCTATTTATGACCATAGACGTGCTAAAGGAATTTGGAATTAAGATTAACCATAGTTTCAATGACGGAAATTTGACGGTGAATATAGACGGCCGTCAAACCTATAAACCGGCAAATCTAAAGTTGGAGGCAGATTGGAGCAGTGCCGCCCCAATGCTTGTGGCAGGTGCTATATTTACAGGCATAACATTAAAAGGGCTGAACCTTGATTCTGTTCAGGCAGACAAGCAAATAATTGATATTCTGCAAGATGCAGGGGTTTCAATAAACATAAGCGATACAGAGATAACTGTATCAAAATCACCTCTGCACTCATTTAAGGCAGACCTTAATAACGCACCTGATTTATTCCCTGTGGCCTCAGTTCTTGCGGCATTTTCAGAAGGTAAAAGTGAGATTGACGGACTTGGCAGACTCTCTGGTAAAGAGTCTGATAGAGCAAAAGCAATTACAGAAATGTTGGCAAAGCTTGGTGTAAAGTGTAGCCAAAATGGCGACACTTTAGTGGTTCAAGGACACTCATTAAGCTACAGACATGCTAATACAGATATGCTGAACGCAGGTTCATACACCTCTTCAAATGACCACAGAATGGTGATGGCTTTAAAAATCGCAGAATTGGGGGCATCGGGTAAAATAGAGATAGACAATACAGAGTGTGTTGCCAAATCATTCCCAAAATTTAATTTTTATTTTTGACTTAAGGCTGAACACGCCTCTTCAATATAAGAGTGCTGATAATTTTTTGAAATATCCATTATATCTTGGAAAAATTCAGAACAATACCTCTTAAGATTCTCATCTTCAATATTTTTTAAGGCATTGTCTATCACTTTCCGTTCCCTTGACTCATCAAGCACAGGTAAGCTGTTAGCCTTTTTGTACTCAGCCACTTTTCTGCTGAGTTTCATTCTTTTCTCAAACAACTTAGCCATATCGTTATCTATGGCAAGCAGTTGCTCCCTTATAGACTCCAAATCATTCATAGGTTATAACATTCTGCCGTGCTCTCTTCTAACTTCATATACATTAGGTATATTCTGAAGACCCGATATCAAAACTTTAAGCTCATCTAAAGAGTGAATAAAAGTCTTTATGTTGCACTCTATTATCTCATCGGCGGTGGTACTGTTAATACTGTCAATGCTTAGTTTCATAGTACCCGATATGAATTTCATTATATCATAAAGGAACATATCCCTATTTACAGCCTTGATAATAATTCCCGTAGGATAAGCTTTATCAGGGTCGCTCTTTAACTCCACCTGAGTAATTTCATCGCCCTGCTGTGATGATAGCGACAACGCAGAGTCACAACTGCACTTATGAACAAGCACAGAACCATCTTTACGCTTGAATCCTACAACCTCATCACCTGGAAGCGGATGACAACGCTCACAAAGTTCCAATTTTACCGCCCCCTTATCCTTGTCCCTCTGAACTGAATTCAGATAGTGGCGGATATGTACCCTTGCCCTATATGTCTGTGCATATTTGAGCCAATGCTCCTGTGGATGAAAATCATCATCAGTACCAATCTTCACCCTATCACCACGTGTAAGAGGTGTGGTTATGGCACATAACTTATCATTTATTATTGCATACTTAGCATGGTCACCTATATCGGAGTGAATCTCGTATGCAAAATCTATGGCACTTGAACCCTTTGGAAGTAACACTTTACTTCCGTCAGAAGAGAACACAACTATATCATCATGGTAAAAACTAGTAATCACATCATCAAAAATCTGGTCTTTACTCTGGTCAGAAATATCCTGCAGCACAAGCTTGAATTTATCAATCCACTTATCTACACCGGTCTCACGCTCCGCCAAACAACCATACTGGCTTTGACGCCTCATCTCACGGCTCTGAATATGAACCTCCATCCATCTACCCTCGTTACCCATAAGTTTGCAGTGCAGGCTTCTATATCCATTTGCCTTAGGAGTGTCTATATAATTCAGTAAACTATATGGTTTCTCTGTATAAAGTTCTGTAAGTAAAGAATATATGAATAGTGCCGTATCTTTTTCCCCTCCTGTTCTCTCTCTTGAATTCTTTTCAGGCAAAAAAGTGTCATAACATATATGAACCACACGTATATGCTCTATCTCCTTAAATGACTCCCTTGTCTGGTGCATTTTATACCAAAGTGAATACACACTTCTGGGGTCACATGTTACAGTGGCATCTATTCCGTTCTCTTTCAACTTTTTACGTATAGGGTCCATCCATTTTTCAGCAGCGTCAGAGTGTTGAAGCACATAATTGTTAAGATGCTCCTGAATAAGACTGTATTCAAATGGAGAACGATATTGAAGCCCTAAATTCTCCAACTCTGTCTTTATAAGGTATAGTCCCAATCTATTGGCAAGCGGAGCATAAAAGAAATCGGTTTCAGCGGCAATCTTAAGCTGTTTCTCAGGCTTCATACTCTTTAAGGTACGCATGTTATGTAAACGGTCTGCAAGCTTAATCAGTAATGCCCTAATATCATAATTAAAAGCGGCAAGCATCTGCTTAAAATTAGCAACTTGCTGAGAACCAACTTTTACTGATTTTTGTTTAGTAACTGTATTTACAAGATATGCAACCTCATCACCAAACTCATCCCTTATGTAATCTATGGTATATTCAGTATCCTCAACCACATCGTGTAGCAGAGCCGCCATAACAGGTACCGCCCCTAATTGCATATCATTATTGATGATTTGAGCAACGGCAATGGGGTGTATAATATATGGCTCACCACTTCTGCGGAACTGTCCGTCATGAGCTTTCTTTGCCAAAAAATACGCCTTCTTAATATCCTCAATCTCCTGCTTTGTATGGCGTGCGCTAATTTGTGAAAAAAAGTTGTTTTGTAAAGATTCTACGTCCATAAGCCTATAAAAATTGAAAACTAAAAAGCGAATTTACCTAAAAATTTATGCATTTGCAAATTTTTATGCATAAATATGCAATTTTAAGTGCATTTGATATAAAAAAATTGCCCTCCCATAAAAATAGAAGGGCAATTTATCTATAAGACCAGCTATTATTCAGCTGCTTTCTCTTCTGCGGCAGGAGCCTCAGCAGGTGCTTCAGCTGGTGCCTCTGTAGCAGGTTTTTCCTCTTTTACAGGAGCATCCTCTACATCTTGAGCGGCAGCCTTCTTTGTTGAACGACGAGTTCTTGCTTTCTTCTTAGGAGCATTATCCTTAAGCATACCCTCGTTGTAATCAACTAACTCTATTAAGCACATTTGTGCGGCGTCACCAAGACGGAAACCAGTCTTTAGGATACGTGTATATCCACCTGGACGATTAGCAACACGGCTTGATATTTCACCAAAAAGTAAAGTTACAGCCTCTTTATTTTGTAGTTCACTAAATACCACACGTCTTGAAGCTGTAGTATCATCCTTGCTCTTTGTAATAAGCGGTTCTACAAACTTACGCAACTCTTTAGCCTTGGCAAGTGTTGTGTTAATTCTTTTATGCTTAATAAGCGACACCGCCATATTAGCAAGCATTGCATTGCGGTGCGATGCTTGTCTTCCCAAATGATTAAATTTCTTATTGTGTCTCATTGTAATTACTCTTTATCAAGTTTATATTTAGAAATATCCATGCCAAATGACAAGTTCAGACTCTCAAGTTTCTCATCTAACTCTACAAGTGATTTTTTACCAAAATTACGGAATTTAAGTAAATCATTTCTGTTATAAGAAACAAGCTCAGCCAATGTCTCAACGTCAGCAGCCTTCAAACAATTCAAAGCTCTGACAGACAAGTCCAAATCAACTAATTTTGTCTTTAGCAACTGACGCATGTGAAGTGCATCCTCATCAAAAGTCTCACCTCCATCTTGTTGGTCAAGGTCAATTGTTATCTTCTCATCAGAGAACAACATAAAATGATAGATAAGAATCTTAGCTGCCTCTTTAAGAGCATCTTTTGGATGAATAGAGCCATCTGTATCAATTTCAATGGTCAATTTCTCATAGTCAGTCTTCTGCTCTACACGGAAATTATCAACTGTATATTTTACATTCACAATAGGAGTGTAAATAGAGTCAATAGGAATAATTCCTATCTCACCATTGAACATTTCACGATTCTCTTCAGCTGGAACCCAACCACGTCCCTTATTGATTGTAAGCTCAATATGGAAAGATGCAGTCTTGTCCATTGTACAAATTTCAAGGTCTGGATTAAGCACCTCAAAATTTGTCAGTTTCTTACTAATATCACTTGCTTTGAATACTGTAGTATCAGCCACGTCAATAGAAATCTTATCGCTATCTGCATTTTCAACAATCTGTTTCAAACGCACCTTCTTAAGGTTTAGGATAATATTGGTAACATCTTCCATTACACCCGGTATTGTGGCAAACTCATGCTGAACACCGTTTATCTTAATAGATGTAATGGCAAAGCCCTCTAATGATGAAAGCAAAATTCTTCTCAATGCATTTCCAATAGTAATACCAAAGCCCGGCTCCAAAGGACGGAACTCAAATTTACCATGGAAAGCGTCTGCCTCCAACATGATGACTTGATCTGGTTTTTGAAATGGTAATATAGCCATAATTCTACATTATTTAGAGTAAAGTTCAACTATTAACTGTTCTTTAATATTCTCAGGAATATCCGCCCTGTCAGGTAAATGGAGGAATTTTCCAGCCTTTGCAGACTCATCAAACTCAATCCAAGGATATTTGCTATGATTAAATCCTGCCAAGCAGTCGTTAATCACTTCAAGTGATTTGGATTTCTCCCTTACACCTACTATATCTCCTTGTTTAACTTGATAAGATGGAATATTTACCACCTGACCATTAACCACAATATGCTTGTGGCTAACCAACTGACGTGCTGCATCACGTGTAGGAGCCATTCCTAAACGATATACAACGTTATCAAGTCTTGACTCAAGCAATTGAAGCAGAATTTCACCTGTAATACCTTTAGCACGTTGTGCTTTGTCAAACAAGTTAGAGAACTGTCTCTCTAATACACCGTATGTATATTTGGCTTTTTGTTTCTCTTTCAACTGTGTGCCATACTCAGAAGTCTTACGCTTACGGTTGTTGCCATGCTGTCCTGGAGGATAGTTCTTCTTTGTTAAAACTTTATCAGCACCATATATAGCCTCACCAAATTTACGGGCTATTTTAGTTTTTGGACCGGTATATCTAGCCATTTTATTTCAATTTTTAGCATTCAACATAAATTATTAAACTCTACGTCTCTTTGGAGGACGACATCCGTTATGTGGAAGTGGTGTTACATCAATGATTTCTGTAACCTCAATTCCTGCACCGTGAATTGTACGGATTGCGGATTCACGTCCGTTACCCGGTCCTTTTACGTATGCCTTAACTTTTCTAAGACCCAAATCAAACGCTACTTTTGCACAATCCTGTGCTGCCATTTGTGCAGCGTAAGGGGTGTTCTTCTTAGAACCACGGAACCCCATTTTACCAGCTGAAGACCAAGATATAACCTCTCCGTCTTGGTTAGCTATGGTAACAATGATGTTGTTGAACGAAGAATAAACGTGGGCTTGCCCAGTTCCTTCTATTTTCACTACTCTTTTCTTGGTAGCGGCACTCTTTTTTGCCATATCTTTAAAATTTTTGAGTTCGACAAATTAATTACTTAGTAGCCTTTTTCTTATTGGCAACTGTTTTCTTCTTACCTTTGCGGGTACGTGCATTGTTCTTTGTACTCTGACCACGTACAGGCAAACCTAAACGATGACGGATACCACGGTAACAACCTATATCCATCAGACGTTTGATGTTCAATTGTACCTCTGAACGCAAATCACCTTCCACCTTAAATTGCGTGGCTATTACGTCACGAATTTTAGCGGCTTGGTCATCTGTCCAATCTTGTACTTTGATGTCTTTGTCGACTCCAGCGGCTGCCAATATCTTATTAGCTCCGCTTCTTCCAATTCCGTAGATATAGGTTAAACCTATTTCACCTCTCTTATTCTGAGGTAAATCTACTCCAGCGATTCTTATAGCCATAAACTATTATATAAAATTTAAGTTATTAACCTTGACGTTGTTTCATTTTAGGGTCCTTTTTGTTTATCACATACAAACGACCTTTTCTACGTACGATTTTGCAATCGTCATTACGTTTCTTAATAGACGCTCTTACTTTCATTTCTGTATATTTTTATTTGTTATTTATATCTGAATGATATTCTTCCTCTGGACAAATCGTACGGTGTCATCTCTACACGAACCTTATCACCTGGTAATATCCTGATATAGTGCATACGCATCTTACCCGATATGTGTGCTATAATCTCGTGTCCGTTCTCAAGTTGCACCCTAAACATAGCGTTAGATAACGCTTCCATTATTGTGCCGTCTTGTTCTATTGCCGCTTGCTTTGCCATATATTACTTATTTTTCAAAACTTCATCTACAAAATCAAAAGATGATAATATCTCAGCTTTACCCTGATGAATAGCCACTGTATGTTCAAAATGTGCTGATGGCTTATGGTCTATTGTTCTCACGGTCCAACCGTCTTTCTCAAACACCACTGCTTTATTACCCATGTTAATCATAGGCTCAATGGCGATAACCATTCCCTCCTTAAGCATAACACCCTGCCCCTTCTTTCCAAAGTTTGGCACTTCAGGAGCCTCGTGCATATCTTTCCCTACACCATGGCCAACCAAATCTCTGACTACAGAATAGCCATGAGATTCACAATGGCGCTGTATAGCATGTCCTATATCACCTATGCGATTACCTTCAACTGCCTGCTCTATACCTAAATACAGTGCTTCTCTTGTAGTTTTCAGTAAACGTTTAACCTTCTCATCAACCTCTCCCACACAAAATGTAAATGCAGAATCTCCGTAGAATCCATCTACAATAGTTCCACAGTCCACCGAGACTATATCACCCTCTTTCAGTGCGTATGATGATGGTATCCCATGTACCACATTCTCATTAACAGAGATGCATAGTGTATTAGGAAATCCTCCATACCCTAAAAAGCCGGGGGTTGCTCCATTGGATCGGATAAAATCTTCAGCAATCTTATCAAGTTCAATAGTTGTAATGCCAGGTTTAATGGCTTTACCAA
Source organism: Paludibacteraceae bacterium (assembly GCA_024405815.1). GTDB lineage: Bacteria > Bacteroidota > Bacteroidia > Bacteroidales > Paludibacteraceae > Enterocola. Next base: position 19,752 of record JAKSNX010000001.1, read on the forward strand.
CTTCTGCTAAAGTTTTCCCAACCAACTGATTAGCCCTTTTTAATGTGGCAATCTCTTCAGGTGTCTTGAGAAATATCATTTTTTCAATCTATTAATAGATAGCGCCTCTACCTTTAATTCTGGTGCCGTTAGAGCTAAAACCGTCATAATGACGATTAACCAGATACGTCTCTATCTGCTGCAAAGTATCAAGCACCACACCCACCATAATAAGAAGTGATGTGCCACCAAAGAATTGTGCAAATGCAGAACTTACACCAAACAGACCTGCAAAAGCAGGAAGTATGGCTACAACACCTAGGAATATTGAACCTGGCAATGTAATACGAGACATAATCGTATCCAAGTATTCAGCTGTTTTCTTACCTGGTTTGATACCTGGTATAAAGCCGTTGTTACGTTTCATCTCCTCAGACATCTGAGTAGGATTGATAATAACAGCCGTATAGAAATAGGTAAACAAGATAATCAATAGGAAGAATACAAAATTGTACCAAAATCCGCCATTGTTTAGGAATGCCATTGCAAATGAACTAATCTCACCGTCCTTTGCAAAGAAACCTATCAAAGAGGCAGGAATAAACATAATTGCCTGAGCAAAGATGATAGGCATTACGTTAGCTGCATTTACCTTCAAAGGTATGAACTGACGTACACCACCATACTGTTTATTACCAACCACACGTTTTGCATACTGAACAGGAACTCTACGCACACCTTGTACAAGTAGAATGCTTAGAGCTATCACGATGAACAAGAATACAATTTCTGCAATAAACATTACAAGACCACCTGAAGTCTCGTTAAGTCTTGAAGAAAACTCACCGAGAATAGCCCTTGGGAACCTTGCAATAATACCTACAAGAATTATGAAAGAGATTCCGTTTCCTACACCACGTTCTGTTATCCTCTCACCCAACCAAAGCACAAACATACTGCCTGCGGCAAGAATGATGGTTGACGTTATCATAAAGAAAGCCCCTTGTGGAACCACTTGACCAACCTGCATCTTTAAGTTAAGAAGATAGGCAGGACCTTGGATAATCAAAATCAAAACAGTAAGATAACGTGTAATCTGATTGATTTTCCTATGACCACTCTCACCCTCTTGTTGCAATTTCTTAAAATATGGGAATGCCATACCAAGCAATTGCACCACGATGGATGCGGAGATGTAAGGCATTATACCTAACGCAAAGATTGATGCGTTAGAGAATGCACCTCCGGAGAACATATCAAGAAGCATCATAAGGCCACCTTCTGTCTGGGCACTCAAATTTGCAAGTTGGGTGGTATCAATGCCTGGCAACGCTATAAACGAGCCGAAACGATACACCAACACAAACAAGAATGTTATAAGCAGACGTTGCCTTAATTCCTCAATCTTGTATATGTTTTTTAATGTTTCTATAAACTTCTTCATAACAAAGATTTTATAAGATTATTACACTACCTCCGGCTTTCTCTATGGCCTCTTTAGCAGCGGCAGAGAACGCATTGGCAGAAACTTCCAACTTAGCAGTCAACTCACCTTTAGCAAGTATCTTTACTGGGTTCTTTGCTGTAGCAAATCCTGCTGCAATCAACTCCTCTACACCAATTTTCTCAAGTTTACTAGCATCAGCCAAAGCTTGAAGAGTTGAAAGGTTAACAGCCTTGAAAACAACTTTATTAAAGTTTTTGAAACCAAATTTTGGAAGACGACGTTGCATTGGCATTTGTCCGCCCTCAAAACCTATCTTCCTTTTATATCCGGAACGTGATTTTGCACCTTTATGACCTCTTGTAGAGGTTCCGCCCAAACCAGAACCGGCACCACGACCAACTCTTTTACGCGTCTTAACAGAACCTTCTGCAGGTTTTAAATTACTTAAATCCATTGTCTTAAAATTTTAATTGTTAAAATAAAGAGTTACTTCACTATCTCTACCAAGTGATTAACCTTGGCTACCATACCAAGAATTTGTGGAGTCGCCTCGTGCTCTACCACCGCATTCATTTTCTTCAATCCAAGTGAATCCAATGTCTGTTTCTGAACTTTTGGTATTCTGATTCTACTCTTAACTTGTTTAATCTTAATAGTTGCCATAATTCAAATTATTTACCGGTGAACACTTTTTCCATTGAAACACCTCTGTTCTTGGCTACTGTATAAGCATCTCTCATCTCTGAAAGGGCAAGTATAGTTGCCTTAACAAGGTTATGTGGGTTAGATGAACCCTTAGACTTAGCAAGCACGTCTGTAATACCTACACTTTCAAGGACTGCACGCATAGCACCACCGGCCTTAACTCCGGTACCGGTTGTAGCTGGTTTCAAGAAAACCTCAGCGCCTCTGAATTTAGCGACTTGCTCATGAGGAATTGTACCTTTAAGAACAGGAACCTTTACTAAGTTCTTCTTAGCGGCATCAACTCCCTTTTGTATGGCAGTTGTAACCTCACCTGCTTTACCTAGGCCATAGCCAATTACTCCATCTTCATTGCCTACTACAACAATGGCTGCAAAAGTAAAGGTTCTACCACCCTTAGTTACCTTAGTAACACGATTGATTGCTACCAATCTATCTTTTAGCTCACTGTCGTTTGCCAATCTTACTGAATTATTCTTTTCTGCCATAACGCTTAAAATTTAAGTCCTGCTTTACGAGCGGCTTCAGCCAACTCTTTTACTCTACCGTGGTAAATGTAACCATTACGGTCAAACACTACAGTATCAATACCGGCTGCAATAGCCTTCTTTGCAATTGATTCACCAACCTTGGCTGATTTCTCAGTCTTGGTCATCTTATCTTTTATTGACTCAGATGATTCTGATACAATAGTTGTACCATTACCTTCTTTAGCAGTATCATCTATCAGTTGGGCATATATCTGACTATTGCTTCTAAAAACTGATAAACGAGGTCTTGAAGAGGTGCCTTTGACTTTGCTGCGAACACCTGCTTTAATCTTCAATCTTCTAGCTGTTTTATCTATCATAGCATTATCATTTTAATTATTTAGCACCTGCCGATTTTCCGGCCTTTCTACGAATCTGCTCGCCTTCAAACTTGACACCCTTGCCCTTATATGGTTCAGGCTTACGGAATGAACGTAATTTTGCACAAACCTGCCCGATGAGCTGCTTGTCACAAGACTCAAGTATTACAAGCGGATTCATATTTCTCTCACTCTTTGTCTCCACCTTAATTTCAGGAGCCAACTTAACAAATATGTTGTGTGTATATCCAAGTGAAAGCTCCAAAACCTGACCATTGTTTGCGGCACGGAAACCCACACCCACAAGTTCAAGTGTCTTTTTATAGCCTTCAGACACACCAACAACCATATTATGAATCAAAGCACGATACAAGCCATGCTTTGCACGAGACTCTTTCTCATCATTAGGACGGCTGACTACAACCTGACCCTCCTTAACCTCAACTGAGATAGATGAATCAATTGTCTGTTTCAATTCTCCCTTAGGACCTTTAACCGTTACCTCGTTACCGTTTACAGTAACAGTAACGCCCTTAGGCATATCAATAGGTAATTTTCCAATTCTAGACATAATATTTCCCCTCCATTAATAAACGTAACACAAAACTTCACCGCCAACATTTTGCTCGCGGGCCTCTTTATCGGTCATTACACCTTTAGAGGTGGAAATAATAGCAATACCCAAACCATTCAAGACACGTGGAAGGTCTTTATGACTTGAGTACTTACGCAAACCTGGAGTAGAAACACGCTCCAAAGCCTTAATTGCGTTCACTTTGTTTACATACTTCAAGGCTATCTTAATTGTACCTTGAGGACCATCCTGCTCAAACTTGTAGTTCAAAATGAACCCTTGCTCAAACAAGATTCTTGTAAGTTCTTTCTTTAGATTAGACGCTGGCACCTCAACCACTCTGTGGCCTGCACTGATTGCATTACGCAAGCGCGTCAAATAATCTGCAATAGGATCTGTCATTTTTTTTAATTTTAAATTAATCCGGACTACCCGGACAATATTTATTACTTAACACTTATTCAAGTTTTTACCAACTTGCCTTCTTAACACCTGGGATAAGACCTTTTGAAGCCATCTCACGGAACTGAATACGGGAAATGCCGAACATACGGATGTAACCTTTTGGACGACCAGTAAGCTTACAACGGTTATGCAATCTTACTGGAGACGCATTGCGTGGTATGCTTTGTAGTGCCTCATAGTTACCCTCCGCCTTATATTGTGCTCTTTTAGCGGCGTATTTCTCAACCATCTTGGCTCTCTTAACCTCACGGGCTTTCATTGACTCTTTTGCCATAATCTCTTATTTTTTAAATGGTAAACCAAATTCTTTAAGAAGTGCAAAGGCTTCCTCATCTGTCTTGGCAGATGTTACAAAGGTGATATTCATTCCTGATAACTTAGTAACGGAATCAATATTGATTTCAGGGAAAATAATCTGCTCCTGGATACCAAGAGTGTAATTTCCTCTTCCGTCAAGCTTGCTGTTAATACCCTTGAAGTCACGGATACGTGGTAAAGCCACACGCACAAGTTTCTCTAAAAACTCATACATTCTGTCACGACGAAGTGTAACACATACGCCGATAGGCATTTTCTTACGCAACTTGAAGTTAGAAATATCCTTTTTAGAGTATGTAGCTATGGCTTTTTGACCCGATATTGCAGTCATCTCGTTAACTGCAACCTCAATAATCTTCTTGTCTGCCACTGCATCACCCAAACCTTGATTTAGGACTATTTTCTCCAAAACAGGAATCTGCATAGCTGATTTATAACCGAACTGCTTCATTAAAGCAGGTGCTATACGTTCCTTATAGTCTGATTTATAACTAGCGGTATTCATTATTTAAATTCCTCCCCTGTTCTTTTAGAGTAACGTACTAACTTGCCATCCACCTCTTTACGACCTATACGAGTAGGTTTTCCGTCCTTACCTAAAAGGTTAAGGTTAGAGATTTGGATAGGAGCCTCTTTTTTCACGATGCCACCTTGTGGACTTTTTGCATTGGGTTTGGTATGCTTAGATACCATATTGGCGCCTTCTACTATAGCACGTTTTTTCTCAACATCTACAGATAGAACACGACCAGTCTTACCTTTATCATCACCAGCGTTGACGTAAACGGTATCACCCTTCTTTATGTGTAACTTGCTCATTGTTTAATAATTTACTGTAATTAAAGTACTTCAGGTGCCAATGAAACAATTTTCATATTAGTTGCACGTAACTCACGGGCGACAGGGCCGAATATACGGCTGCCTCTCATTTCACCCGCACCAGATAAAAGGACACATGCATTGTCGTCAAAACGGATGTAAGAGCCGTCAGCTCTTCTCAACTCCTTCTTTGTACGAACAACTACAGCCTTTGAAACAGCTCCCTTCTTCATATCACTTGAAGGGATTACGGATTTAACCGTCACTACAATTATATCACCTACTGTGGCATACCTTTTGCCGGTACCGCCAAGCACTCGGATACAGAGAACTTCTTTAGCTCCACTGTTATCGGCTACTGTTAATCTTGATTCTTGCTGTATCATAATTATTTAGCTTTTTCAACTATTTCAACTACTCTCCATCTTTTTGATTTGCTCAAAGGACGGGTTTCCATAATTCTCACAGTATCACCGATATGACACTCATTCTTTTCATCGTGGGCATGATATTTCTTGGTCTTGCTGACAAACTTGCCATAGATGGGGTGTTTCTCCTTCCACTCAATGGAAACAGTAACAGTCTTATCCATCTTATCGCTAGACACAACGCCTTGTCTTTCTTTTCTTAGATTTCTCATACGGCTCTTATTTTTTATTGTTCATTTCTCTTTTTGTAGCCTCTGTCATAAGACGTGCCACTGTTTTTCTAGCTTCACGAATTTGACACGGATTATCAAGCGGTGAAATAGCGTGATTCAATTTCATCTTAGACAGATTTATTTTCTCTGTCGCAATTCTCTCAACAAGCTCCTTGTCAGACAATTCTTTGATTTCTTTTGTTTTCATACTATTTCTGCTTAATCTTTATCGTTTTCAAAATCATAACTATTGCTTACAACAAACTTGGTTGTAATAGGCAATTTCTGAGCACCAAGGCGAAGAGCCTCTTTTGCCATCTCAAATGGAACTCCACCAACCTCAAACAACATTCTGCCTGGAGTTACAGGAGCTACAAATCCTTCTGGATTACCTTTACCTTTACCTTGACGGGTATCAGCAGGTTTCCTTGTTATGGCCTTGTCAGGGAATATACGAACCCAAACCTGACCTTGACGTTGCATATAACGTGTTATGGCTACACGGGCAGCCTCTATTTGGCGACCTGTTATCCATTTAGTCTGCAATGCTTTTATTCCGAAAGAACCGAAGGCAAGTTGGTTGCCACGCTGGGCTACGCCTTTTGACGGACATTTCTGTTGTCTGCGGAACTTAGTTTTCTTAGGTTGTAACATAATTCTTAGAATAAACTTGATTTGACACTATTATTTTTTCTTTCTACGGAAGCCTCCCTTACCTTTATTATCACCTCTGGCACCGCCTTGCATACGGCCGTTATCCTTAGATGAGTTGAATTGAGGCATCAAGTCCTTTTTACCATAGATTTCTCCACGGCAAATCCACACCTTGATACCAATGATACCAACTTTGGTCAAAGCCTCGCAGTGTGCATAATCTATATCGGCACGAAATGTATGCAGTGGTGTACGGCCCTCTTTGTACATCTCTGAACGAGCCATTTCAGCACCGTTCAAACGTCCTGCTACTTGTACCTTTATGCCTTCTGCTCCAACACGCATTGTGGATGCGATTGCTGTCTTAACGGCTCTACGGTAAGCGATTTTACCTTCCACCTGACGGGCTATTGTACTTGCTACTATAACTGCGTCAAGCTCAGGTTTCTTAACTTCAAAGATATTGATTTGAACTTCCTTATCAGTAATTTTCTTCAATTCCTCTTTAAGCTTGTCAACCTCCTCGCCACCTTTACCTATTATCATACCAGGCTTGGCTGTGCAAATTGTTATTGTAACAAGCTTTAGAGTACGCTCAATAACGATACGTGAAATGCTGGCTTTAGCAAGACGTGTATCCAAATATTTTCTCAATTTGTAGTCTTCTAAAATGGTATCACCATAGTTTTTGCTTCTCTTTTTGTCTCCTATCCAGTTGGAGTCCCAGCCTTTGATGATTCCAAGACGATTGCTTATCGGATTAACTTTCTGTCCCATACCAACAATTATTTATCATTTTTATTAATACTGTCAACACAAATGGTTATATGATTGGAACGCTTGCGGATTCTGTAGCCACGACCTTGTGGAGCCGGACGCAATCTCTTCAGGGTTCTGCCACCGTCAACATAAACGGCACTTACAACCAAATTACCATCTTCAGCCTTTTGGCTTGTCTTCTGCTCCCAATTGTTAATTGCAGAAAGAAGGAGTTTCTCCATTTTTGCAGAGGCCTCTTTCTTGGAGAATTTCAACATACCGAGGGCTTTCTGTACCTCAACGCCACGTATCATATCTGCAAGCAGACGCATTTTACGCGGTGATGTTGGAACATCGTTGAGCTTTGCATAGTAAAGAGCCTTTTTAGCCTCCTTACTGCTATTTGCCGAGTTTCTTTTTCTAACACCCATATCTTATAATTTTTTATTATCTGTTACCACTATGGCCTCTAAAGGTACGGGTTGGAGCAAACTCTCCCAACTTGTGACCAACCATATTTTCTGTGATATACACAGGAATGAACTTATTTCCGTTATGTACGTTTATTGTATGGCCTACAAAATCCGGAGAGATCATAGAAGCCCTGGACCACGTTTTAATTGCGGATTTCTTATTAGCCTCATTCATAGCAATGATTCTCTTTTCAAGCTTCACCTCTATATATGGACCTTTTTTTAATGAACGACTCATAATTCTTTTTGTTAATTCAGGTTACTACTTAGTTCTTCTCTCAATTATATATTTGTTTGAGGCCTTCTTTGGTGTACGTGTCTTGTAACCCTTAGCAAGTAAGCCCTTACGTGACCTTGGATGACCACCTGAAGCACGACCTTCACCACCACCCATCGGGTGATCTACTGGGTTCATTACAACACCACGGTTATGTGGACGGCGACCTAACCAGCGTGAACGACCTGCCTTACCAGATTGCTCAAGAGCGTGGTCTGAGTTACCTACTACACCTATGGTAGCCTTGCACTCGCAAAGTATCATACGCATCTCGCCTGAAGGCAATTTGATGATTGCATACTTACCTTCACGTGAAGCAAGCTGAGCGAATGTTCCTGCAGAACGTACCAAAGCGGCACCCTGACCCGGACGTAACTCAATATTATGAATTACAGTACCAAGCGGGATGTTCTGTAGTGGAAGTGCATTACCAACTTCAGGTGCGGCATTCTCTCCTGAGAGAAGCACCTGACCTACCTCCAAACCATTAGGAGCAAGAATATAGCGTTTTTCGCCATCTGCATAGAACAAAAGCGCAATACGAGCAGAACGGTTAGGGTCATACTCTATTGTCTTTACTGTTGCAGGAATTCCATCCTTGTTACGTTTGAAGTCAATTACTCTATACTTTCTCTTGTGTCCGCCACCAATGTAGCGCATAGTCATCTTACCGGTGTTATTACGACCTCCAGTCTGAGACTTTCCAACCACAAGAGACTTTTCTGGAACCTGTTCGGTAATTGTTTCGAAGGCTCCAATAACTTTGTGTCTCTGCCCCGGTGTTGTGGGGTTGAATTTACGTACAGCCATTTCTAACTATTAAATATTGCTATAAAAATCTATTGTATCTCCCTTTTTAAGTGTGACCACCGCTTTCTTATAATCAGATGTTGAACCTGTTATAATACCTGCTTTGGTGTAGCGGCTCTTCACTTTACCTTTTACAACCGCTGTATTCACACTTACAACCTTAACATTGTAAGCCTTCTCTACAGCAGCTTTAATTTGCTCTTTATCAGCATCTTTTACAACTTTAAAGGCATATTTTCCCAACTTGTCTGTAAGACCGGTTGCCTTTTCTGTAACTATAGGTTTGATTATTATTCCCATGGTTTTTCCTCCTTATGCGTTAAAAGTTGCAGCAATGCCCTCAAGTGCCTTCTCTGTAACAATCAGGCATTTGGCATCCAAAATCTTGTAAGTATTGAGTTCTGTTGATACAGTAACATCTGCCTTTTCAAGATTACGGGCTGATAAAAATACATTATTATTAGGCTCTGCAAGAACCAATAGTGATTTCTTGTCGTTAGCCTTGATAGCACTTAACATTGCTATATACTCTTTTGTCTTAGGAGCTTCAAATGAGAAATCCTCCATTACAACTAGTGCGTTATCCTTAACCTTGTATGCCAAAGCGGATTTACGTGCAAGCTGTTTGAGTTTCTTATTCAATTTGAAACTATAGTCACGTGGTGTTGGACCAAATACACGACCACCACCTACGCGGACTGGTGAGTTGATATCACCTGGACGTGCACCGCCGCCACCTTTCTGACGACCTAATTTACGAGTACTACCAGAAACCTCACTTCTCTCTTTTGACTTGTGTGTTCCCTGGCGTTTATTGGCCATATACTGCTTTACATCCAAGTAAATAGCGTGGTCATTTGGCTCAATGCCGAAGATAGATTCATCTAATGTAACCTTTCTTCCGGTCTCTTTTCCCTGTATGTTTAATATACTGAGTTCCATTACTTGTTTACAATTACAATTGAACCTTTAGCACCGGGAACCGAACCTTTTATAAGAAGAAGGTTATTCTCCGGAATAATCTTTAAAATCTCTAAGTTTTGAACTGTGACTCTGGCATCGCCCATTTGACCACCCATGCGCATTCCTTTGAATACTTTTGCAGGGTAAGAGCAAGCACCTATAGAGCCCGGTTTACGCTGACGGTTATGCTGACCGTGTGTTATCTGACCAACACCGCCAAATCCGTGACGCTTAACTACGCCTTGATAACCTTTACCTTTTGAAGTTCCTATAACATCAACCCATGTTGTGTCTGAGAACAAATCAACGGTAATAACATCACTCGCCTTGACTGATGAGTCAAAGCCTTTGAACTCAACCAAGTGGTACTTTGGTGTTGCACCTATTTTCTTAAACAAACCAGCCTCAGGTTTTGTGACATTTTTCTCTTTTTTGTCTTCAAAACCTAATTGAATAGCCTCATAGCCATCTTTTTCAGCGGTTTTAACTTGGGTTACAACACAAGGACCAGCTTCGATAACAGTGCATGGAACATTTTTTCCATCAGCACTGAAAACGGAAGTCATTCCGATTTTTTTTCCAATTAATCCTGGCATTTCTTAGTGTATTATTAAATTTATTAAACTTTTATTTCAACTCCTACGCCACTTGGCAATTCAAGTTTCATTAAAGCGTCAACTGTCTTTGCTGTAGAGCTATAAATGTCTATAAGACGTTTATATGAAAACAGTTGGAATTGCTCACGAGACTTCTTGTTCACAAAAGTGGAACGGTTAACTGTAAATAGGCGCTTGTGTGTAGGTAGTGGAATTGGTCCGCTAACAATTGCTCCGGTGGCCTTTACCGTCTTTACGATTTTCTCAGCTGACTTGTCAACCAAGTTGTAATCGTAAGATTTTAATTTGATTCTAATTTTCTGGTTCATTTTTTTTAATATTTAACGGCGGTTTAAGAATCATTTGCTAAACCGCCAATTTTTTACAATAATTCTGTATGTCCTTTAACCTCTTCAAGAACTGCTTTAGCAATGGATGTTGAAACCTCTGCATAGTGAGAGAACTCCATTGATGATGTTGCTCTACCCGATGTAATGGTACGCAGTGCTGTTACATAGCCAAACATCTCTGCTAGTGGCACTTTAGCCTTTACAATACGTGCACCTGTACGGCTTGTCTCCATGCCTTCTACCTGTCCACGACGTTTGTTAAGGTCACCTATAACATCACCCATATTCTCTTCCGGGGTTACAACCTCTATTTTCATAATTGGCTCCAGCAATACAGGTTTTGCTTTTGCACAAGCATTCTTGAATGCTATCTGAGCACAAATTTCAAATGAGATTTGGTCTGAGTCAACTGGGTGGTATGAGCCATCCACTACTACAACCTTCATCTTATCTACAGGATATCCGGCAAGCACACCATTACGCATCGCTGCCAAGAAACCTTTCTGTATGGCAGGGATAAACTCCTTAGGAATGTTACCGCCCTTAACCTCATCTATAAACTGAAGGTCACCTTCAAAGCCCTCATCGGCAGGACCTACTTTAAGAATCATATCGGCAAACTTACCACGACCACCAGACTGCTTTTTGTAAACCTCACGCAAGTCAACTGTATTCTTGATAGCCTCCTTATATGATACTTGTGGACGACCTTGGTTACACTCAACCTTGAACTCACGACGAAGACGGTCAATAATAATCTCAAGGTGAAGCTCACCCATACCGCTAATTATTGTTTGTCCTGTCTGCTCATCTGTCTTAACTGTAAATGTAGGGTCCTCCTCTGCAAGTTTTGCAAGTCCGTTGCTCAACTTATCAAGGTCTTTCTGTGTCTTAGGCTCCACAGCGATACCGATAACTGGGTCTGGGAAATCTATAGACTCAAGTGTCATTGGGTGCTCCTCATCACAAAGGGTGTCACCAGTACGTATATCCTTGAATCCTACACCTGCACCTATATCACCTGCTGCAATAAAGTCAACAGGGTTCTGCTTGTTAGAGTGCATTTGGAATATACGGGAAATACGCTCCTTCTTACCTGAACGTGTATTAAACACGTATGAGCCTGCATCTATCTTTCCAGAATAAACGCGGAAGAAACATAAACGACCTACGTATGGGTCTGTTGCTATCTTAAATGCTAATGCACAGGTAGGCTCCTCTTCTGAAGGTTTGCGGGTTATCTTAACCTCAGCATCACGGACATCGTGTCCTACAACCTCATCTGTATCAAGTGGTGAAGGAAGATATGCACAAACTGCATCAAGCATTGTCTGTACACCTTTATTCTTGAATGAAGAACCGCAAATCATTGGGTAAATCTTCATTGCAAGTGTTCCCTTACGGATTGCTCTCTTAATCTCCTCTTCTGTAATCTTGGAAGGGTCATCAAAATACTTCTCCATAAGTTCATCATCAAACTCAGCTATTGTCTCAAGCATTTTTGCTCTCCACTCATCAGCCTCTGCCTGAAGTTCTGCAGGTATCTCGGCAACCTCATATTCAGCTCCCATTGTCTCATCGTGCCAAAGGATCGCTTTCATCTTTACAAGGTCAACCACACCTTTAAATGTCTCCTCTGCACCTATAGGAATTTGTATAGGACAAGGATTTGCACCAAGAACATCATGCACCTGACGTACTACATCAAAAAAGTCTGCACCTGAACGGTCCATCTTGTTAACATAGCCAATACGAGGAACGTTGTACTTATCTGCCTGACGCCATACTGTCTCAGACTGTGGCTCAACACCACCTACTGCACAGAATGCCGCAACTGCACCATCAAGGATACGCAATGAACGCTCTACCTCTACAGTAAAGTCAACGTGTCCCGGGGTGTCAATCAGGTTTATCTTGTATTGATCATTATTGTATTTCCAAAATGTGGTGGTGGCGGCAGATGTGATTGTTATACCACGCTCCTGCTCCTGCTCCATCCAGTCCATAGTAGCGGCTCCGTCATGAACCTCACCTATTTTATGGGTAAGTCCTGTATAAAACAGAATACGCTCTGATGTAGTGGTTTTGCCCGCATCAATGTGGGCCATAATACCAATATTTCTTGTGAAATGTAAGTCTTTCTTAGCCATCTTATATTCTAATTAAAAACGGAAATGGGCAAATGCACGGTTAGCCTCAGCCATACGGTGCATATCCTCTTTACGTTTAAATGCGGCACCTTGCATATTAAATGCGTCAACTATCTCTGCGGCAAGCTTATCAGCCATTGTCTTACCACCTCTTTTACGAGAGAATATAATCATATTCTTCATTGAGATTGACTCTTTTCTCTCTGGGCGTATTTCTGTAGGCACTTGGAATGTAGCACCACCTATACGGCGTGACTTCACCTCTACTTGTGGGGTGATGTTCTCCAATGCTTTTTTCCAAATTTCGAGTGCGCTTTTTGTTTCATTCGGCATTTTAGACTTGACATTGTCAAGAGCTTCGTAGAAAATGGTAAATGCGGTTGATTTCTTACCGTCATACATCAAATGGTTTACAAACTTTGTAACCATAACCTCGCCGAAAACAGGATCAGGTAGTACGATCCTTTTCTTTGGTTTCGCTTTTCTCATCTTTTAAATAAATTATCCGTTTTGAATTCTGGTTGCCTGTTATTGTCTTCAAAAGGTTCCGCCTGAACCAATTTACTCAACCTATGCTTTCCCAAAAACAAAACAGTATTAAAAACTGTTAATTGTTATTCTCTCTCTTATTTTTTAGCTGCTCCTGCTTTAGGACGTTTTGCTCCGTATTTAGAACGACGTTGCAGACGACCATTAACGCCAGCTGCATCAAGTGTACCACGTATAATATGGTAACGTACACCTGGAAGGTCCTTAACACGTCCGCCACGAATCATTACTATTGAGTGCTCCTGCAAGTTATGACCCTCTCCTGGTATGTAAGAGTTTACCTCTTTCTGGTTTGTCAAACGCACACGAGCCACTTTACGTAAAGCGGAATTCGGCTTCTTAGGGGTTGTTGTGTAAACACGTACACAAACGCCACGACGTTGAGGACAAGAATCCAAAGCAGGGGCTTTGCTCTTATCGGTCAGCACCGTTCTCCCTTTTCTTACTAATTGTTGAATAGTAGGCATTGTTTGTTATTATTTTGTAATTTATTGATTAAATACCCTTTACACCTAAAAATATTTTTAGGGGTTGCAAAGGTACGCAAAGTTTTTTACCTACCAAAATAAATTAGCGTTTTTTTTCAAAAAATTTGCTTTTACCATTAAAATTGATATCGGGATAGGCTACTCTTGTGTGGTATATGTTTCTAAGCCTCTCTTTAATCACAGACTTTATTACCTCTATCTGATTCATTCTAATAGGGGTGTTATCTAAATAGTGTTCTAAAATTATGCCGTCAGTAATTTTATCCACTAATGACCCGATGCTCTCATCTGTGTACTCTGGCAGACTACGCGATGCCGCCTCTACTGCATCACATATCATAATAACACCTTGCTCCAGTGTGAACGGATTAGGACCCTCATACGTAAACTTGCTTTCATCAACCTGTTTGCCTGGATTCTCGTTAATCCAAGTATTATAGAAGAACTTTGCCTTACTTGTGGCATGATGTGTCATTATAATGTCTATCAGGCATTGCGGCAATTTGTTTTGTTTGGCTATCTCCACCCCGTTTCTAACATGACTTATTATTACAGCGGCACTCTCATCGGGTTTTAACCTTACATGAGGATTAACCCCATTATGCTGATTCTCTGTATAGAATGCAGGATGTTTCAGTTTCCCTATATCGTGATATAAAGCACCTGTCCTTGCCATAAGTGCATTGCCTCCAAGATGAGTTGTAACATCTGCGGCAAGATTGCTGACCTGCGATGAGTGTTGGAATGTTCCGGGAGCCTCTTCAGATAATTGTCTCAGCAAAGGAGTGTTTGTATTTGACAACTCAAGCAACGTGACATTTGAGGTGAACTTAAATATCTTCTCTATCAAGAATACAAACGGATAGGCAAACAATAACATAATTCCGTTAATGCCAAACCACAGGAACATCCACATGTTAGCCCCACTTAAGAAATCTACATTCAGCACTAAATTATAACTGAGATATATAAGACTGTATGTGGCAACCACTGCCAACGATGTCTTCATAAACTGAGAACGGTCTTCCAAGTCTTTTGACATATATATTGACACCATTCCTGCAGGAATCTGTAATATAACAAACTCCAAAGGCATAGCCACATAGTAAACACACACAAGAATAGCTGTCCAATATGTGAACAATGCGGTTCTGGTATCGTAGAATGTACTGATTACCATAGGTATAAGGGCATACGGCACTATATATACAAGCTCATGGTCCACAAACCGCACTACCATCAATGTTATTACCACATAAAAGGTGATAAGCACTAATGTTAGAATACAATACTGATTAGTAAAGAAAAACTCCCTTCTAAAAATGTATGAATACAAATAAAACAGTCCCAAGAATATGGCTATTAAGCACGCAGTACCTATCCATACCATCATTTTCTGACTATTGGTAATGGATAGTTCTGATAATGTCTCCTGTTTTAATGAATTAAGTATAAGCAGTTTTTGTTCTGTAACAATCTCTCCTCTGTCTATAATACGCTCCCCACGTTGAACCATACCCTGCGTAGCGGATATGCTTTTATACTCCTCACTTAATGCCTTATCTGTAATATCCTCGTCATAAATCAAATTTGCAGATAAGAACGCCTCTAATTTTATGTTATTGAAGATATTGTGGTCCAAATTATTAGGCACATTACTCCTAATATGCTTTTTAGCTCTTGAAATGGAATAAACGTCGTTCTTGCTACGTGCCTTGCCCTTATTATTATCACCTAAAGTAACAATATGGTCACTCCCACTCTCCTGTACCAAATCATATTGAGAATCCTCCATTATTCCTGATTTGTATAGGAACTCCATCTCGTGTCTCAAATAAGATATATATTGAGATTCTGTTTCCCCTTCAATCAGTTGCTCTATATACCTTCTCATTTTCTTAATGGCATCGGCAGATATCTCTTCGTTGTCGTAAAAATAATACACCTTATTATTAAGAACCTCTTCACGCTCTGTTCTAAGCTGCACCTTATCTTTATATATAGGGAAATCAAAATCAGCAGTCAGCAAATCATACTGCCACGGTTTGCCAAGCTCATATTGGTACTGGAATTTAGAGTCACGTGGGCTACATAGTAATATAATCACAACTGCGGCAATGAACAACAGTGCTCTGATAACTACATTTATTGATTTCCTACCTGACGTCATAATATTTTATTTGCGTACAACTTTGCAAAAGTACGCATTATTTTATATTTTTGCAAATTGAAATATTCATCATCATTAATATGAAAAACATTTATACTATTCTTACCACAGCCTTTTTATTAGTCCCGATGTTATCATCAGCACAAATGGAAGGAGGATTCATTCCATCTCCTGTGGATTTTCACAACTATAGTGTCTCTCATCTCAAGACAACCGATGAGTTACCCTCAAAATATGACTCACGTGATTTTGGATACATTACCCCATCACGTAATCAAGTGATTGCAGGAACTTGCTGGGCATTTGCCACATGTGATGCAGTGGAAGCGTTATCTAATAAATTGGGGTATTCTGATGGGTATCTCTCCCCACAACTTATGTCAAACTGCCACTACGGATTCCTACTCACAAAAACGCAAGGTGGCAATTTTGAAATGGCGACTTCAATTATGGCAAACCTGCAAAGCCTTGCATACGAGGATTCATTTCCGTATGTTGCACTTGATGAGGTCTGCCCCGATTTCACCCCCGATGATTTCCCCGCATACACGCTTGGCGCCTATTTTCTGCCATCGGGTGATATTACTGCCATAAAACAGTGCATTATGGATTATGGGGCGGTAGGTGCGTCTATGTTCTATGATAGCAAGTATCTTTCAGGTAACGTATATAAGTGCACAGGAGAAGAAGCTGCAAATCACGCCGTTTCACTTATAGGGTGGAACGATAATGAAAGGGTGTTTCTTGCAAAATTCAACTGGGGAGCATCTATGTTTGACAACGGTGTGCTTAAAATTTCATACGATGACTCTGTAATAATGAGTGATTGCACCGCCTTTACTACCAGAGTGGATAAAACTGAAGTTACCAACGCATACTATTATGACAAAAGCGGAATGTTTGGTGCCAGAATATGGGACGGAGTGGAAAAAATGTCAACTCTTTCATATTTCACACCTAAAGGTAAAGAGAAACTTACGCGTGTAGGGACATACGTAGCTGGGAACTCTACTGAAATCACCTTTACTGTAATGATTGATTCAGAAATTCCATTCACTAAAACAATACAGTGTCCATACGCAGGTTTCTACTCTGTAAAATTAGACAATCCGGTTATTGTTGATAACACCTTTATAGTGGCTGTGGATTATGGAAACACAGTTCCTCTTGAGAGCAAAAATGAGGACTATAATGACCCTACATTTATTCCCGTAGGCTCACAATTTATACAAGTGAACGGCGATGACAAGCAAACAATAACAATTGGTACAGATGCTACAGATGAACGATTCAGAGCTGTCAATCTATGCACCAAGGCATACACTACAGACATACCTACAGAGATTAAAGAGGAGGAATCGTCTGAATCAGAACCAGAAAATGTAGATGTTTATGGCACTGACGGACGGTTTATTAAAAATTTTAAGAGCAAAAATGACTTTTTGTCAAAAGGTTTGTTTATATTTGTAGAACATTTTAAAGATAAGCCTCAATCAAAAGGCTACTTGGAATACAGACCGTAATTTGAAATACCGTGTCGCTCATTTGGGCAACTTTACAATTTAATTTTTTAACTGGGTAATCCGTGTGTTTCAATGGCGTGCCGCTATCCTTTCAGGATTGGGCGGATTACAAAGATAGCATGGACCCCAAATCCTACTTTTTTCAAGTTTGGATCATAATTAGCGGCACGGTTTTTATTTGCCCAGCACACTCCTTAACTTGCGTTTGTGCTTATAATCCCAAATCCCATCTAAAGAGAATTGAGCCACAATTTGTTGTGATGTAGTGAAAACTCCGTCTGCCAAGTGGAAATTGGCAGAAGCAAAACAGTTTACAAAACTATTGTTATATATATATAGGAATACGTCTGTACGGTTATAGAATTTAGCCTGATATAGTGGGTCTCCTTGATTTAGCAATGAGTGATACTGCGGATACATTGGCATAAGAGGACTGCCATAATATGTCACATTGCGGAACCCTATCATTCTCCACCTTAGGAATACCTCAAGCAGACCACCTTGCGGAATCTTTCTATACCCAGCCTCTCTATCTTGTTGTAAACTTATTATATAGTTAGCCCTTATTACAAATGAGTCCAATGGGGTAACTCCTGTTCGGCTACCTAAATCAAAACCACAATATACGCTGCCAAGCAAATCGTCGCAAACGCCATCATTACGTTTTAATGTATCGGGAGCATAGCATGCCAGGTGATTCATCATAGCTCTACCGCCTACAAAAAACCATTTATGCTCATATCGTCCGTTAAGGGTTACACGGAATGCCTCTCTTGTATCTTTTGACCACATTCCACGCCAATCGCACATAAATTCCACAAATCCACGCTTATCTCTATAATTAAACAATGCCCCTTGGATATTAGGGTGAAAATAGGATATGGAGTCATACATAAGATAATCGGGGAATTCCTCTATCATCTTTGTAAACGGCAGCATTCCTACATGAATGCCCAGACCCCATTTCTTAAACTGATAATATACCGTAGGCAGAATCTGTGCCCTTTTAAAATCCGTTCCTATAGGCTGTATATAAGAGCAACCAGCCATCAGGCGATGGTCTCCCACCACAGAATCCGCAATACCCACACCTATCTCTGGCGACAGCCTTGTACCACATAACGTCTGCGAATTCACATATTGTGAGCGTGAATGCTCCTTATTGTCAAAAAAGAACAGAAAATCCACATTGTACAAGAACTTGGGCTTTATTTTACCGGCATTGTCCTTTTTCTGCGGTTTTTCTACCAAAAACACTGTATCTTTTTTTACAATATACACTGTATCAGCAGAGTATATACAACAAGACATTAACAATGCAATAAATATGGGTAGAGTCCTTTTCATTATCCTATGCGTCTTTTTATTTCATTGGAATCTATGGTAAAGTATATAGGTAATCCGTCAGGTGCATACATAGGCGATGTTGTGTTAAACAAAGATTCAACCAGACTCTCAGCCATATCTGTACTTGTAACCTCTCTTACGGCACTCTTGTTTGACAAGTTTATGAGTAACCTTTCTCTCAGAACCGAAGAGATGCCATTAACATCAACATCGGGGTCTGATATTATATCTTTAATAATGGCGATAGACTCACTATCCTTTATCATAGACGGAATTGCGTTAACCTTATACGTTGATACGCCAAAATCCTCAAAACTGTAACCTACAGACTCAAAAGAATTACGCATTTGCCTGAATGTAAGATTTTCTGCCGGAGTCAATTCCAAAAGTTCCGGGAACATAAGCATCTGACCTGCTCCGGTTCCCTTCACCATCATATCTGACAGACGGTCATACCATACACGCTGTGACGCTCTGTATATATTTACAAACAGGACTCCGTATTCAGAATTACATATAATGTATTTCCCTCCATATACAAAACCACTGAACTTAGGTTTTACATCAAGCCCCAAATCATCACTCTTAATATCTGGCTTTAACCCATATTCATTTTCACAAGGCTCTCCCATTGTCTTGACACCCTTTACCGTATCGTACAGATTCTGCCATCCGTCCGTCTTAGATTTTGGCGTATGTGTGCCGCTAAAAGGATTGTAAGATGGATTAAACCCTGTATTTGGTGTCTTTATGGCACTTAAATCAGTTACTGCCGACGGTATCTCTATCCTATCCTCCTGGTCAAACATCAGTGTAGGCATTGAACAAGATGACGCAAGGGCTCTTTTAACGGCGGACACCAATATCGGGAATAACGCTTGCTCATCTTCAAACTTAACCTCTGTTTTAGTAGGGTGTATGTTTACATCTATTTTATCGAGGTCTATATCAAAGTAAATAAAGAACTGAGGCTTACTCTCTGACGGCAACAGTCTATCATAACCCAATGCTATGGCTTTTGCAAAATAGGGATGCTGTATATATCTGCCATTTACAAAAAAATATTGTGAGGGCTGTTTTTTTACAGCAGACTCAGGGGTGGATACAAAACCCTTGATACGCACAAGCGTGGTATCCACATCTATAGGTAACAAATCTTTTGAGGTTTTGGTTCCGCATATTGCTGCTATACGCTGACGGAAATTATCTTTATGCAGGTCAAATAGCACAGTTCCGTTATGAGACAAACTTAGTTCAAGGCTTGGATACACCAACGCTATCTGCTGAAATACATTTAATATGTTTCTAAGTTCCGTTTCATTGGTTTTAAGGAACTTACGCCTTACAGGTATATTGTAGAACAGGTCTTTTACCAATATTTGAGTTCCTTTCTGACCCGATATCAACTCTTGGCTCATCAACTCTCCTCCCTCAATCTCAACCTTACTACATAGCTCATCATCTTCTCTGCGGGTTTTAAGTTCAACACGACTTACAGCCGCTATTGATGCAAGAGCCTCACCCCTGAAGCCCATAGTAGTAAGAGCATATAAATCAGAGGCATCAACTATTTTAGATGTGGCGTGACGCTCAAAAGCCTTTACAGAATCTGTGGCACTCATTCCCTTACCGTTATCAATAACCTGAATAAGTGTTCTGCCTGCATCTTTGATAACAACATCAATTTTTGACGCACCTGCGTCTATTGAGTTCTCCATCAACTCCTTTACAACAGATGACGGACGCTGCACAACCTCTCCAGCCGCAATCTGATTTATTGTAGCCGATGACAGTGTATGTATGGTGTTATTATCCTGCATAATGAATAAAACAATAGGCAAAAATAAGTAATACACCTATTATTATACCAAATCTCATATTACGGCTTTTCTCCTCCTTAGTGGAATCTATTGAGTTACGGAACACACCTCTATGCAAGACACCTGTAGAAGCGGAATCATCAACGTCCATTCCCAATTTTTTACGTACCCTTGCCTCAGACTGCTGAAGACGTTCCTTATGCTCATCATAATAGCGGTACTTCACATTATACTGACGTGGCTTACGTATTTTAAATAATAACATTGTTATTTAAGATTGTGATATTTCTTAACTTTCTTATAAAGATTTGAGGCAAATACCAAATCCTCAAGGTCTTGATTACCCGATTCAAATATAGAATCCTTGTCTCCTTCCCAACCTTTGTGACCCTTATGAATGAATATAACCTTATCCCCAATCTCCATAACAGAGTTCATATCGTGTGTATTTACAATAGTGGTTATACCAAACTCTTCTGTAATTTCATGTATCAGTTTATCTATTGTAAGTGATGTTTTGGGGTCAAGACCTGAATTTGGCTCATCGCAGAACAGATATTTAGGTTGCAACACAATAGCTCTTGCAATGGCGGCACGTTTCTGCATACCACCGCTTATCTCTGACGGATATAGCTTGGCGGCATGGCTCAGTTCCACCCTTTTAAGACAGAACTCCACCCTCTCATTCCACTCCTCACGGCTCTTATCAGAGAACATTTCCAGCGGGAAACGCACATTCTCCTCCACCGTCATTGAGTCAAAAAGGGCAGAACCCTGGAAAAGCATTCCCACCTCTCTGCGTAATCTAAACACCTCTTTTTTAGACATGGCGGCAATATCTCTGCCATCATAAAGGATTTGTCCCTCCTCTACCCGATGTATGCCTATAACACTCTTCATCAGTACGGTCTTACCTGAACCAGACTGACCTATAATAAGGTTTGTCTTACCCGCTTCAAAAACGGCTGATATATTATGCAGTACCGTTAAATCACCAAAAGATTTGGTTACGTTCTTTACCTCTATCATACAAGCAAAAGATCTGTTAAAATTACGTTGAACAAAAGTATAATGATACTGCTGTTTACAACAGCGTTTGTACTTGCCTTACCTACATCTAACGCACCACCGTATGCATAATAGCCATAATAAGATGATACAGATGATATTATAAAGGCAAAAAACAATGACTTTACTATAGAGTAGGTTACATAGTAGGGATTAAACGCATATTGAATACCCATCACATATTGGGCAGGGGATATTACCCCTGTAGTTGCAATAAAATATCCACCCACCAAGCCAAAAAACATACTAAAAATCACAAGTACAGGAATTATAGTTACAAATCCCAATATTTTAGGCAGTATCAGGTAGTTCTCTGCATTTACACCCATAATTTTTAGTGCTTCTATCTGCTCTGTAATACGCATGGTACCTATCTCTGACGCTATATTAGAGCCTACCTTACCTGCAAGAATAAGACAGAGGATAGTTGATGAGAACTCAAGCAGCAACGTCTCACGTGTGGTAAGACCTGTTACATATTTAGGTAGCATCGGGTTTTCAGTATTCAAAACCATCTGCATTGTAATGGCAGAGCCTATGAATATTGATATTATTATAGTAATACCCAATGACTGAATGCCCTGTTTCTCTATTTCCGCTAAATACTGTTTAAACAGAATACCCCACCTTTGTGGTTTGGTAAAGACACCTGCCATAAGACGTGAGTATCTGCCTACATGTTCAAATAAATTCATATTTCTGCAAATTATATTTCAATTTGCAAATTTAGTGATTTTTTTGTAACTTCGCAAACTGAATTTCAGTATTGGAAAATTATGTTTAAACTCTTTCTTATATGTTTGGCACTGCTACTGCCTGCCGTACTTATAATGGGGTTTAGGGTTTTCTTTACAAAAAACGGCAAATTTCCTAATAGCCACGTGGAGGGGAATGCCGCACTAAGAAAAAAGGGAATAACTTGTGCTCGTTCTCAAGATAGGGCGGCACGCAAAAAACAATAGATTATGGAAACAGAAAATTTAATTCAAGAGACAGAAATTAAAGAGAGTTGCACATGCAAATGCTGTAAATGTTGCAAATGGGCTGCCACAGCAGTAATAGCCTTATTAGTTATTGCGGTTATAGTTCTTTACGTCTTATTCTTTAATTCAAAGGGTGGCAGTCAGACCTCTGCACCTATAGAGACAGACGGTACACAACTTCCTATTGCGTATGTAACAATGGACTCCATTCTTACAAACTACAACCTGTACAATCAGTTGAAAGATGATTTAATTCGTGAGCAAGAGAGTGCAAGGGCTAAAATCAACCAAAAAGCCAGTGCACTTCAGGCAGATGCAGCAGATTTCCAAAACAAGTATCAGAACAACGCTTTCTTATCTCAAGAGAGGGCACAATCTGAATATGAGCGTATTGCACGCAAACAGCAGGAATTAGAGGCTGAAGATGCAAGACTGTCTCAAGAACTTGTGAACAAACAGGCATTGATGATGCAGACTATCTTATCTAAAATAGACTCTGTAGTTGAGGTTTACAATCAAGATAAAGGTTATCATTTTATTTTTACCAACACAGGTAATGATAATATCCTTTACGGAAATCCTGGATATGATATTACAAATGATATACTTGAATTATTGAATCAATAATTCAAGTATATCATTATATAATGTATAATGTATGATGTATGTTTTTCATACATTTATACATTATACATCATACATTATCATTATGAGCAACTCATTGCGAATAATATATATGGGTACTCCTGAGTTTGCGGTAGCACCCTTAAAAGCATTAGTGGAGAACGGCTACAATGTGGTAGCCGTTGTTACTATGCCCGATAAGCCCGCACAGCGTGGCATGAAACTGCAATACTCCGCAGTTAAGCAATACGCATTGGAGGCGGGTCTTCCTATTCTGCAGCCAGAGAAGCTCAAAGAGCAGGCGTTTCTTGATGAGTTAAAAAGTTATAATGCAGACTTACAAATAGTTGTAGCATTTAGAATGCTACCTGAAGTGGTGTGGAACATGCCACCCAAAGGTACATTTAATCTTCACGCATCACTGCTACCTCAGTATCGGGGTGCCGCCCCTATAAATTGGGCTATAATAAATGGTGAGACAGAGACAGGCGTAACCACATTTTTCCTTAATCATAACATAGATACAGGAAATATTATAATGCAGGAGCGTACACCTATTAACCCCGATGACAACATAGGCACACTATATGACCGTCTTATGCTTATAGGGGCAGATGTGGTACTTAAAACTGTGGATAAAATAGCAAGCGGAGATGTTAAGACATACGCCCAAGATGAGAATCAGAATTTAAAGCCAGCCCCTAAGATATTTAAGGAAGATTGTCTTATTTTGTGGAACAAGTCAGCAAGGCAAGTTAATGATTTTGTAAGAGGACTATCACCATACCCTGCGGCATACACAACACTTAAAACCCAAAAAGGAGAGGATTTGAGAGTGAAGGTACTGAAAGTTTTGCCTGAACAATCAGAATGCAAAGAGCCAATAGGAACGGTGATTACCGATAATAAAAGTTTTATAAAGGTAGCCGTAAATGACGGATACATATATTTAAACCAAATCCAACCCGCTGGCAAAAAAAACATGACCGCACAAGAATTCCTAAATGGCACAAAATTATGATTGACCACGTCACAGTACAGAAAATTTTAGATGCCGCCCGTATAGAAGAGGTGGTTGGAGATTTTGTGTCACTACGGCGTAGAGGAGTAAACCTTATAGGGCTTTGCCCGTTTCATAATGAGAAGACCCCATCGTTTACAGTAAGCCCGGCAAAAAATATATGCCACTGTTTTGGGTGTGGCAAGGGGGGAAGTCCTGTTAATTTTATAATGGAGCATGAAAGTCTCTCTTACGCAGACGCTTTGCGTTATCTTGCCAAGAAATATGGAATAGAGATAGTGGAAAAGGAGATGAGCAAGGAGGAGCTAAACAAGCGTACTGACCGCGAGAATATGTTTGCCTTGAATGCTTTTGCCCTAAATTACTTTACTGACACACTTAATAATACAGAAGAGGGGCAGACCGTAGGAATGGCTTACTTCCGTGAGCGTGGATTCCGTGATGACACCATAAAGAAATTCCAATTAGGCTATTGCCCAGACCGTTTTGAGGCGGTAAGTGTGCCTGCCTTAAAAGCAGGATTCAGCAAAAAGACTTTATTGGACACAGGTTTATGCCATGAAAATCAAAAAGGAGGGCTTACAGACAGGTTCCGTGGCAGAGTTATGTTTCCTGTACACACTGTATCGGGGCAGGTAGTGGCATTTGGCGGCAGGGTTCTAAAAAAGACAGAGAACACAGGCAAATATGTAAACTCACCAGAATCAGAGATTTACCATAAGAGTAACGAGCTCTACGGACTATATTTTGCAAAGAATGCCATTCAGCGTGCCGATGTGTGCTATTTAGTTGAGGGCTACACAGATGTTATTTCCATGCACCAATCGGGTGTGGAGAATGTGGTTGCATCATCGGGTACATCACTTACTACAGGGCAAATAAGGCTTATACACCGCTTTACTTCAAACATTATTGTGCTTTATGACGGCGATGCGGCTGGCATCAAGGCTTCTATCAGAGGCATTGATATGCTGCTTGAAGAGGGTATGAATGTTAAAATTGTATTGTTACCCGATGGAGAAGACCCCGATTCATTTGCACGCAGCATGGATTCCACAGCGTTTACCACCTATATAGATAGTCATAAAACAGATTTCATATCGTTTAAGACACAACTGCTGCTTAGTGAGGCGGGCAATGACCCTATAAAACGTGCCACCCTTATAGGAGATATAGTTGACAGCATAGCGGTTATTGCAGACAGCATTCAGAGAGCCATATATATTAAGGAGTGTGCCACAAAATTCAATATGAGAGAAGAGGTGTTGGTGCAAGAGGTGGAAAAACGCCGTAAAAACAGGCAGACGGAGCAACCTGCACCAAGCGTAGAAGCCATAAAACAAGCGGTGGACAGTGCCACAGGCAGACCTTTTTGCTTTAAAGAAGAGAGGCATCTGATACGTTATATTCTAAGGCATGGGCATGACCTTATAAACATAAATTCTAACGGACAGATTATTCAGATTTCTGTTCTTGACTATATATATGGCAGCCTTGAGGCAGACGGAACACCGCTTCTATACCCCATTCATATTCAGATTTTAGAAGAATCTCTGACTGTTGACGGAGATATAATATCCCATTTCCTTAATCACCCTGACATTGCAATCCAAAATTACGCTTTCTCTCTTGCAGAAGACAAATATGAACGCAGTTCTATCTATAATACAGATGAAAGTAATGATGAAAAGACAGAGCGACTGTCTCAACAGGTGCAGACAGTGATGTTTGAATATCGGTTTGCCATTATAAAAGACAAATGCACCAAGTTAAAACAAGAGATTAAAGATGCAACCGCATCGGGTGATACAGACACAGTTGACAATCTGCTTTTAGAGTTACAAACTGCAACTATGCAACGTAAGCAAATCTCAGAAGTTTTGGGTAACCGCCCCAAATAAATTTTACTAAAAAGATTTTTTAAGCGTAAAAAGGAACTCCAAACCACCACCTTCACGGTTCTTGGCGGAGATTCTGCCGTTGTGGAACGATACGGCGTTTTTTACTATTGAGAGTCCCAATCCTGTGCCACCCACTTTACGTGAGCGTCCCTTATCTACACGATAAAAACGGTCAAACAAGCGGTTAAGATGCTCTTCTTCAACACCTACGCCATTATCAGCAAATGAGAAGTAATAAAAATCCTTGTCTTGACGATAACAGCATATATTTATAGTTATATTCTTACCTGCATACGCCAAGGCATTATCCATAAGATTACGGAATATGGAATAGATAAGAGATATATTGCCTCTTATCATTAGGGTGTCAGGAATCTCTTTTTTTATGGTAAAATGTTGCTCCTCTATAACAAGCGACAAGTCCTTAATCACATTATCTATCACAATCGATATATCCACATCTTCTCCCACATACATTTCAGGTGCCTCATCTAATTTGTTTATAGTTGATATATCATAAAGCAGGTTAGTAAGCCTTTGTGCCTGCGTATAGCAACGTTTTATGTAGAAATCTTTTTTCTCCTGGTCTATATCGGGGTTGCATAACAGGGTCTCCATATAACCCTGAATACTTGCAACAGGTGTTTTAAGCTCATGCGATATGTTCTGCGTAAGTTGTTTCTTAAGCTGAGCCTGTTCCTCTTTTTGAGTTATATCATCTATTGTTATCTCAAAACTCTTATCGTGGAATATTATACAATTAACATAGAGGATTTTGTTGTTCTTGCTTATATGAATGGTCTTAGTCTCCAATTTTTTCTCTGCACGACACTGACGGTCATCAAGAAAATCAAGAATATCACCAAATTCGGGAATATCAAAAACCGCCTCAGAATAGCTACACCTCTTGTTAGATATATAATTTATGTATTGTATAAAAAGTTCGTTTGAAAGAATCTCCTTACGTTGTGGAGAATAATTGGCAAAACCTCTTTTTGATACTTTAAGATGGGCGAGCATTTTTTCACGCTCCATTCTTAAATCTGTTTGAACAGTATCTAAATTAGATTGCAATGCCGCTATAGATTTTCTATAACGGCATACAACCATATAACAGTAAACTATTACTGCAACTGCTGTCAATATGCAAATACAAACAGCAATCTCCATTTATTCAGCATTTTCAGCAGGTTTCTCCTCTTTTGCAGGACGTGGAGGACGCTCTGTAAGAACCTTGTGAGATAGTTTGAACTTACCGCTTTTCTTGTCTATATCAAGTAGTTTTACGGTAATCTTGTCTCCCTCTTTAAGTCCTGAATGCTCCATATCTTCCAGTCTGCTCCAGCTTATTTCTGATATGTGAAG
Organism: Paludibacteraceae bacterium; assembly: GCA_024405815.1. Lineage (GTDB taxonomy): Bacteria > Bacteroidota > Bacteroidia > Bacteroidales > Paludibacteraceae > Enterocola. Next base: position 47,440 of record JAKSNX010000001.1, read on the forward strand.
CAAGCCCTCCTTGCCTGGAAGAATCTCTACAAATGCTCCGTAAGGCATAATGGACTTGACGGTCGATTCGTAAACCTCACCAACCTCAGGCACTGCAATTATACCTTTAATTTTATTTACAGCTGCATCTATTGAATCCTTATTAACGGCAGAAATCTCAACTATGCCCTTATCCTCATCTTCTGTAATGGAGATTGTGGCACCAGTCTCTGCCTGCATAGCTTGTATAATCTTACCTCCAGGACCTATGATAGCACCTATCATGTCTTTAGGAATCCAAATAGTCTCAAGACGAGGTGCATGTGGCTTAAGGTCTGCACGTGGCTCTGCAAGTGTCTCCTTTATTTTACCAAGGATATACATTCTGCCATCGTGTGCCTGTTTAAGAGCCTTCTCAAGAATCTCGTATGAAAGTCCGTCAACCTTTATATCCATCTGTGTGGCAGTGATACCCTTCTCTGTACCTGTCACCTTAAAGTCCATATCTCCAAGGTGGTCTTCATCGCCCAATATATCTGAAAGCACAGCATAATTCTTACCCTTATTCTCAGAGATAAGACCCATTGCTATACCTGATACCGGACGCTTGATTGGAACACCTGCATCCATAAGGGCAAGTGTACCTGCACAAACTGTTGCCATAGATGATGAACCGTTAGACTCCAATATATCAGATACAACACGTATAACGTATGGATAATCATCAGGTATCATACTCTTTAACGCACGGCAAGCCAAATTTCCGTGACCAATCTCCCTACGTCCTACACCACGCTGAGCCTTAGCCTCGCCTGTGGCAAATGGTGGGAAATTGTAGTGTAACAAGAAACGGTCTGTGCCCTGTACAAGAGACTCATCTATAATCTTCTCATCGAGTTTTGTACCTAATGTAACAGTACTCAATGACTGAGTCTCACCACGTGTGAATATTGAAGAACCGTGAGGGCCAGGCAGATAACCTACCTCACACCAGATAGGACGTATATCGGTAGTCTTACGTCCGTCAAGACGCATACCCTCATCAAGTACGGCACGACGCATAGCCTCACGCTCTATATCGTGGTAGTAGCGGTCTATAAGCGGAGCCTTCTCTTCAAGTTCCTCTTCTGTGAACTGAGCCTTATACTCTTCACAAACAGCCTTGAAGTTCTCTGAACGTGAATGTTTGTCTGTGTTGCAAGATTTTGCAAGTTCGTAGGTTTTGGCGTATGTCTTATCGTGAAGGTCTTTACGTAAATCCTCATCATTAACCTCGTGGCAATACTCACGCTTAACGCTCTTGCCATACTCGTTCATAAGTTCCAACTGAGCCTGACACATAGGTTTGATAGCCTCGTGAGCAACTTTCATTGCATTAAGAAGGTCATCTTCAGAAACCTCTTTCATCTCACCCTCTACCATCATTATATTATCTAATGTGGCGGCTACCATAATGTCAAGGTCTGCATTCTCCAACTCCTTGAAAGTAGGGTCCACTACAAACTCTCCGTTTATTCTGGCAACTCTTACCTCTGATATAGGTCCGTTAAACGGAACATCACTGGCGGTAAGTGCGGCGGAAGCGGCAAGCCCTGCAAGTGCATCGGGCATATCCACACCATCAGCACTATAAAGTGTTACATTTACAAATGTCTCTGCGTGGTAGTTATCGGGGAATAGAGGACGTAGAGCCCTGTCCACCAAACGTGCGGTTAGAATCTCTGCATCTGAAGCCTTACCCTCTCTGCGTGTAAAACCACCAGGGAAACGCCCGTTAGAGGCAAATTTTTCTTTATACTCTACGGTAAGAGGCATAAAATCTGTGCCTGGAACCGCATCTTGTGCTGAGCAAACAGTTGCCAGCAACATCGTCTTACCCATCGTCACCATTACGGCACCATCAGCCTGCTTTGCAAGCTTTCCTGTCTCAAGGGTAATTGTCCTTCCATCACTGAGTGTGATGGTCTTTGTTACTACATTCATAACAGTACTAAATTTTAAATATTACAAATCGGTGCAAAGTTAGTGAAAGTCCATCTCAAAAACAAAAAAAACTTGTTTTTTTATGACTATTTAGAATATTTGCTTACCTTTGCGGCAAATTTATAACAAACTAATTTTAACCAATAAACAATTATTTCTTATGAAGAAAGTATTTATTTTGGCTCTTGCAGCCATTTCAAGTGCCACTCTTGTATCTTGTGCTAACAACAGTGCAGAAGAGGAGACAGAGGCACAAGACACGTTAGCAGTTGAGGTTTTTGACTCAATTGCAGTAGAGGTTGACACTTTAGCCGCTACAGACTCTGTAATAGTAGAGGAGATTGTAGAAGAGGTTAAAGAGGAAACAAAGACAGTAGTAAAAAAGCAAGCCGCCCCTGCTAAGAAAAAAGTTGAGGCTAAGGCTGAAGAGGTTAAGCAAGAGGTTGTTGAGACTGTAGAAGAGGTTAAGGAAGAAGTTGCAGCCGAGCCTGCTAAAGAAGAGACAGAAACTGATTTGGCGGCTGCACGTAATGCAAAAAGAAAAGCCCGCCGTGCCGCCACTCTTGAATAATAACACACATTAAGTTTAACCATTAAAAATAGAAAAAAAATGAAAAAAATTTTAACTTTTGCTGTTGCCGCATTAGCATTGGCTATGGCATTTTCATCTTGCAAGAAAGAAGAAGCACAACTATCAGATGCAGAATTAGTTAACAAAATCGCTTCTTACCAATCCTACGCTGGTACATACAAATCAGGCGCAGATTCTGATATCGCTGCTCTTGGAATCACAAAATCAGCTGCAAGCGGAGCTATGGAATTTGCTATAGTTCTTTCAATGGATATTACTGACCCAGAGCATCCTTCTGATGATGATGCAATTGCCATGGGAAACTGGGAGGTTGTTAATGGAGAGTTAATACTTCACGGCACAAAATCATATGGTGAGCCAAGAGTATCTACAATTAAAGGTGCAATAGAGAAGAATGGAGAAAAATTCACACTTACATCAGGTTCTGCTACATTTGAATTTGAAAGAGTGAAACTTAAATAATCCAAAAAATCTTTACAAAAAAACGGAGACCTTTGCGGTTTCCGTTTTTTTATGTACTTTTGTGAAACAATTTTTTCTGCTATGACAATAACTGATTTGGAGCCAAAGGCAGTTTGGCGCTATTTTGCTGAGATATGTAGTGTGCCACGTGGTTCAGGCAACGAGGCTGGCGTAAGAAACCATATAATAGGTTTTGCAAAAGAGCACGGTTTTGAGTACAAAGTGGATGATGTAGGCAACCTGATAATGCGTAAAGACGGCATCGGTAAAAGCATCGTATTGCAAGGGCACATGGACATGGTGTGTGAGAAAAACTCTGACACCATACACGATTTCCGCAAAGACCCTATTGAGGTTATTATAGACGGAGATACCGTTAAGGCTAAAGGCACCACATTAGGCGGTGATGACGGCATAGGTTTGGCTATTGCCATGGCACTGTTTACAGACCCTGATGTAACCTGTCCGTTAGAGGCACTGTTCACCGTGGAGGAAGAGACAGGCTTGACAGGAGCCATCGGGTTAAAGCCAAATCTGCTGAAATCATCAATTATGATAAATTTGGACTCAGAAGATGATGAGGAGATTATAATAGGCTGTGCCGGAGGCATTGACACATCTCTGTGGTTAGAGATAGAGAGAGAGAAACCCGATTTTACTCCGTTTGGCATACACCTTAAACTAAGCGGTTTTACCGGAGGCCATAGCGGCGAGGATATAGATAAACCACGTGCCAATGCAAACAAACTGCTTGCTGAGTTTCTAAAGAGTCTCAATATAGCCTATAGAATTGTTAACATAAGTGGCGGTGGTCTCCGTAATGCAATCCCACGTGAGGCAGAGGCTACAATTGTAGTGCCTTGGGAAGATAAAGAGAATGCCCGTATAGCGTGGAATCTATTTGAGGCAGCCACAGAAACCAAATGGAAGACGCACGAGCCCGATATGATTATGACGTTGGAGTCTGTAGAACCGGCAGAAGATGCCTACACAAAATGTCTTACAGAAAAAATAGTGAATCTGTTATGTGAAGTTCCGCATGGTCCTATAGAGTTCTGCAAGAATATGCCTACAATGGTAAACACCTCCACTAACCTTGCCTTTATACGTGACCAATACGGAAAGATTCTTATAGGCACAAGCCAACGTTCAGCTAATTTAGGGAAACGCGATGCCATTGCAAACAAAATATCTGAAATAGGAGCAAAATATGGTGCAGTAACCACACACTCAAGCGGATACCCTGGGTGGGAACCAAAAGAGAACTCCGCCTTACTTAATACGGCAGTACAAACTTACAAAGAGCTGTTTGGCGGCAAGCCAAAAGTAAAGACCATACATGCAGGACTTGAGTGTGGGCTTTTCTCCAAATCGTACCCTGGTATGGATATGATTTCAATAGGTCCTAAAATTTTAGGAATCCACTCACCGGCAGAGACTCTATATATAGAGACAGTAAAAAAATGTTGGTTGTTTACAAAAACTCTCTGTCAAGCATTGCAGTAAAACAATATTTTTAATAACTTTGTAGGCGTTATGGACAATTTTGTAGTATCGGCGTTAAAGTACAGACCTGCCACATTTGACACTGTGGTTGGTCAGAAATCACTTGTAACTACTCTGCGTAATGCCATAAAAACAGGCCAGATATCACATGCATACCTGTTTTGCGGACCAAGAGGCGTAGGCAAGACCACCACTGCCCGTATATTTGCAAAAAACATAAACTGTCTGAACCCCACCGCTGATGGCGATGCATGCGGAGAGTGTGAATCGTGTAAGGCGTTTGAGGAAAAACGCTCAATGAACATTCATGAACTAGATGCTGCTTCAAATAACAGTGTTGACGACATTCGTGGGCTTATAGAGCAAGTACGCATACCACCCCAAATAGGGAAATACAGCGTATATATAATAGATGAGGTTCACATGTTATCTCAGAGTGCCTTTAACGCATTTCTTAAGACACTTGAGGAGCCACCTGCGTATGCCATCTTTATACTTGCAACCACAGAGAAGAACAAAATTCTGCCTACCATAATATCCAGATGTCAGGTTTATGACTTTAACCGTATGAGCGTTAATGACACCGTGAATCATCTAAAAAACATTGCAAAAAAGGAGGGGATAGAAGCAGAAGATGAAGCACTTAACGTTATAGCTGTTAAAGCTGACGGAGGTATGCGTGACGCATTGTCCATTTTTGACCGTGTAGTTAGCTTTTGCGGTAACAAAATTACCTACAAGGATGTCATAGATGACCTTAACATTCTGGATTACAACTACTATTTTAAAAGTGTGGATTTGTTCCTAAACAAGGATATCAGTGGAGCTCTTATGATGTTTGATGAGATTCTATCTGCAGGATTTGACGCTCATAACTACGTTTTAGGACTGATGGAACATCTGCGTAATGTATTGGTGTGCAAGGATAGCGTTACGGTGCAGTTACTTGAGGTTGGAGATTCAATTAAGGAATCATATATCAAGCAGGCGGAAAGATGTACTCAAGAATTTTTATTTGAGGCATTGGAAGTTGCAAATGACTGTGATTTAGGCTATAAGCAAAGTAAAAACAAGCGGCTTACAGTAGAGTTGATGTTAATCCGGATGTGCCAACTTCTGGAGCAAAAAAAAAATCAGGATAAGGAATAGACGCAAGATATTACCATTTTTCCCAAGTATTGAAGAATCTCCAAAATTCTCACTCCCTATTAAAACCTCTGTAGTAGAGGCTAAAGAAACAGCCCCAAAAAAGCCTGTTGCAATCAAATATAACGGAAAGATAGACCTATCACTAAATGCAGCACTTACAACTACCGCCCAATCTGCCAAAGCAGAGCATACTGCAAATGGTGTGCAACGTAACGAGGAGGTGAATGAAGAGTATTTGGCTCAATTATGGATACGTTTTCCAGCCTATATCAAGCAAAAATCAAGTCTTCACTATATTTTCCGTAAACCTCCATTGTGGGTTAGTGCAGAAAACATGGTAAAAGTGGAGATATCGGGAAAAATAGCGGCAGAAGAGATGACTGATATTCTGCCAAAACTTACTAAATACTTACAAGACAACTTAAAAAATGATTCCATTCACATTAAGTTGGAAATAGATGAGTCAAAAGCGGGAAACATGGACCTCTCTCCAGCTGGCAAGGCAAAAGCTATGGCACAAAAGAACGAGAAATTAAGAGACCTATGCCGCAAACTGAATTTAGATTTTGCATAACTTATTGTATATGAACATACTACGTAAAATATTCAACAAATATACCATAACCTTGGCTGTATTCCTGTTTTTTCTGTTCCTTGGAGAAAAGCACAACTTACGGCAACGTGCCAAATACAAGCACGAGATAGAGGAACTGGAGAAAGAGATTGAATACTATAAATCTGAAACAGAGAAGATTAACGAGCGTCTTAAAGAACTTACCCTTGAGAATGAAAATCTGGAGCGTTTTGCCCGTGAACAGTATCTTATGAAAAATCCCGATGAAGACGTATATGTAATAAGGGACAAGGGACAAGGGTCAAGGGTCAAGGACTAATGTTTTGCCCAATACCACAGTTTAAGTAGGGGGTTGTTGATTTTTGAAATCTGCGAGAAAGGGGTTAATACAGCCCCGAATGATTGGTTTTTCAGAGCCACACCATGTATCATACTGCCCTCAAAATCGTAATTTTTAGTCTTGGTAGAGAGATACTCAATAGCTTTATATACAATCAATGTTGACGCTCCACTACTACGGAATCTATCATCAATGTATATTACAAGATTATAAGCCGAAACATTGTCCCACACTACAAATAGAGCTGTGGCAAGTTCTTCTTTTTCACTATAAAGAGAAAATATCTGCCCCTGTCCCTTGTCAGATGTGGCTTTATGTATGTTAAGAAATCTATTTTTTGAATAAAATATCTTTTGTCCTTCTGACCTCAACTGAGAAGCATATAAATCATAAAAAGTCTCTGCGTTAAGATTTAACCTTAATTCAAAATTTCCCATAGCCTTTGCCAACGGTTTTTGGCGTTTGCGGTGCGACATACCGCTTAACACAGCATCTAAATCAGATATATTTCCCAATCTATATGTATATCTGGTTGTTTGTGAAAATCCATTCCAATAAAACGGCTGCCAATAATTCTGCGAATAGTGGAAATTAAGTTCAAACAAATCTGGTTTAAGAGCATCTATCTGCCCAATTAAATCATTATAAGTCTCATTCTCAAAACTGTAACGGGACTCTATGGTAAGGTTATCGGGGTAGAACAGCCATGTGCCACTATATTGTGTAAGGGTTGCCGGCACAATAAGAAACCTGCCCATTTTTTTTACATAGTGATACACAAATACTCCGCTTACACCCCCGTTCTTATCATACGATAAAAGAGCGTTCCAATCATCACCGCAAGCGGCATCCATCCACCAAGTCTGAAGAAACAATGGAATTTCAGGATGTTTCTCGCACAATTTTCTATATTCTCTCTTATTATCCTCCATATTATATCTGCAAATTTAGTCATTTTTTTCAAATTATGGATTTTTTTACCTATTTTTGTGGTATGAAAACAGTATATACTCACTTGCTGCTTACAAGATTTAATGTACGTGAATCTGAACAATACAAACTTGCCCTTGACAAGCAATGGCTGGAATACAGATTTAGCCTATTTGACAAATACTGTTTCCCCTCCGTCCAAAAACAAACAAATACAGATTTTAAATGGATATTACTCTTTGACAAATCCACTCCCGAATGCTACAAAAATTTGGAATCCAAATATCAAAAGCAAGTTGATTTTGAGTTGCACTTTGAGTATATAGATGGTTGGTACGATGACAAGAATCTTCCATCCATTCTTTACAAATATATAAATCCCGATAGTTCCCATATAGTTACATCACGTATTGATAATGATGACGCTATCTCTCTGAACTATATGGAAGAGGTAAAAAAAAGAATTGAATTTAACGAGAATAGCACTTTCATATCTTTTGAAAACGGATTGCAGTATTTCTCTGCAAAATCACTTCTATACAAGGTTAAATACAAACAAAATCATTTTATCACCCTTGTGGAGCCACTTGGCAAACCATTTTTTTCTGTTCTGAACTATAATCACACAACCGCTGATAAAGCAGGTGATTTTATTGTTTACAATACAACCTGTCCCATGTGGAAGGAAATTGTTCATGGAGGTAATCTTCTTAATGATTACACCCCTGTATATAAATATACGGCAACCAACATAAAATCACAACTATCACTACAAGGTATGCGGCTTAAATATCTATTCAATATCACTAAGAAATACAGTCTTGTACTATCAAACTATCTGTATGGCACATCTGCAACCATTGCCAACGCACTTATAAGCCTGTTGATTTATCCCTACGTAATACGTGCATTGGGTATTGAAAAATACGGATTATACGCATTTGCCATGATTATTGCAAACACCATAATACAAATTGAGAGCACCCCTTTCAACCTTCCGTTTGGCAAAGATGTGGCAATGGCAGGGAACAACACTTTAAAAAAATCGGAGATATTCTCAACGGTGATGTCCGCAAAACTATTGTTAATTGCATCTTTTTCCCTTATCTTCTTTCCAGTGGTTATTTTACTTCCTCAAGCGGAACCCTATAGAATGGTGCTGATAATTTCATATCTTTCAATCCTCGGCAATCCTTTTATGCCTAATTGGTACTATCAGGCAATACAAAAAACAAAAATAATTGCATATATCCAAATATCCATACGTTTGTTGTCAATACCATTTATACTGCTACTTATAAAAGAACCTTACCATATTATCAGATTTGCCATAATATATACCGCAAGCACGCTGTTATGTGCGTTGGTATCATTTATCTATCTAAAAAAGAAAGAGTGTCTGATTATAATATTCACACCATTGCAAAAGTCATGGCAAGCCATACGCAGATGTGTACCTACACTTACAGATACATTATCAGAGTCATTTATCAAACACCTTGCAGGAATTATGGTTGGCTCAGCATTTGGAATGGTTGAGATGGCTTACTACGATTTAGCAAATAAATTGACACAGGTAATAAGTTACTGCCTATCCGGTATCAACAATGCCCTTATGCCTTATGTGGTATCTACCAATAAGCGTAATATGGCAGATAAAATGATTAGGTATGAGATTTTACTTGGCTTGCTAATTACTGCATTAGTGGTACTTATAGGCAAACCTGCAATATGGTTGTTGGGTGGCAGTGAAATGGAGCCTGCATACCTGTTAACCATTATTTTAACAATAGCATTATTAGCGGATTTCATCAGTGACGGCATTATTTCCCTTCTTCTTATTCCATCGGGCAAATTAAAAGAAATACCCTACGGAAGATATATTGCACTTGCAAGTTTTCTTCTTTTCTGTCCATTTGTCAGTTATTTCTCATATATTTACACGATTCTTGCAATTTTAATTGCAAGTGTACTGCGTTTTTTGTACTTTTGCAATTTATATACACGCAAATTTTAATCGTTATTACTTAAATAAATGGCAAAAGAACTTACTTCACGCAGTGAGAATTATTCACAGTGGTACAATGATTTAGTGGTAAAAGCTGACCTTGCAGAGCAATCTGCGGTTAGAGGTTGTATGGTTATTAAACCATACGGTTATGCTATTTGGGAAAAGATGCAGCATGAACTTGACCGTATGTTTAAGGAGACAGGGCATGTAAACGCATATTTCCCATTATTTATTCCAAAATCTTTCTTAAGCAAAGAGGCAGACCATGTAGAGGGGTTTGCAAAGGAGTGTGCCGTTGTAACCCATTACCGTCTTAAAACAAATCCCGATGGCAGCGGCGTAGTAGTTGACCCTGAGGCTAAACTTGAAGAAGAACTGATAGTACGCCCTACATCAGAAACCATTATTTGGAGCACATACAAGAATTGGATTCATTCTTATAGAGACCTTCCTATACTTTGCAATCAATGGGCTAACGTGGTGCGTTGGGAGATGCGTACACGCTTATTTCTGCGTACAGCGGAGTTCCTTTGGCAAGAGGGGCATACAGCACACGCCACCCGTGAGGAGGCTGAGGCTGAGGCTAAAAAGATGCTTGATGTTTATGCTGATTTTGCAGAAAACTTTATGGCAGTGCCTGTAATACGTGGTGTAAAATCTGCCAATGAGCGTTTTGCAGGAGCACTTGAGACATACTGCATAGAGGCACTTATGCAAGACGGCAAAGCGTTGCAAGCTGGAACTTCACACTTCCTTGGGCAGAATTTTGCTAAAGCGTTTGATGTTACATTTCTAAACAAAGAGAATCAGCAGGAGTTGGTATGGGCTACATCTTGGGGTGTTTCCACACGTCTTATGGGTGCTTTAATTATGACCCACTCTGATGATAACGGGCTTGTGTTGCCTCCAAACCTTGCTCCATATCAGGTAGTTATAGTACCAATTTATAAAAATGAGGAGCAACTTGCCACCATAGATGCCAAAGTAGCGGAAATCACCGCTAAACTAAAAGCACTTGGCATATCTTATAAATACGACAATTCAGATAACAAACGTCCAGGCTTTAAATTTGCAGAATACGAGCTTAAAGGTGTTCCTGTAAGACTTGCAATAGGTGCAAGAGACATTGAGAACGGCACCATAGAGGTATCACGCCGTGACACTATGGAGAAAGAGACCCGCACCATAGATGACATCGGGTCATATATAAAAGAACTGCTTGCTGATATTCAGAAAAACATATTTAAGAAAGCGTTTAACTACCGTGCATCTGTTACCCGTAATGTAGATACCTACGATGAGTTTAAGGTAGAGATTGAGAAGGGCGGCTTTTTGATGTGCCACTGGGACGGCACCCCTGAGACAGAGGAGAAGATAAAAGAAGAGACCAAAGCCACTATACGCTGTATCCCTCTTGACGGAGATATGACTCCAGGCAAGTGTATGGTTACAGGCAAACCATCAAAACAAAGAGTTGTATTTGCAAGAGCGTACTAAAAATGCACAATCATACTTACAAGAATAAGGATGTATTACGTATTGGTGGCAATGTAATATCATTGGCACTTGTAAATGGTGTGGGATTACTTTCCCCACTAATTTTGATTCCATATCTGCTCAGAGTTATTGGCAGTGAAGAATATGGAATATACATATTCTCTTGGACATTTATAAATTATTTTGTCATATTGGTCAATTATGGATATGACTTTTATGCCACTAAGGAGATTGCCACCCACAAGGGAGATGCAGATTACATATCCAAATTATTTTGTGACATAACTGTCAGTAGATTGCTTTTGTCTATCCTATCTCTTATAATTGTGTGCATTGGTGTATTCTGCATACCAACTCTCAATACGCACAAGACTTTTATCCTTCTTGGAGTTGGCGTTTTCATTGGACAGGCAATACACCCTACATGGATATTTCAAGGTATGGAGCAAATGGGGTTTATAACCATTATTACTTTATTAACAAGAGTCATTCCTATTATCCTTGTATTTATTTTTGTAAAAAATGCTGACAATGCCTATCTGGTAATGTTGTTTCAATCAATAGGTTACCTTATTGGAGGATTTACATCAACAGTACTTGCCGTAAAAAGATACGGCATAAAATTCTTCAAATCAAGCCTATCAGATATAACAGATAAAATAAAAGCCGCATGGACACTATTTGTCACAACGATAGGCATCACCCTATACAGAGAGACCAACGTTGTCATTCTTGGATTTATGACAGGAAATTACATCATTGTAGGCTATTATTCAATTGCAGACAAATTCATACGGCTGTGTCAAATGACAATCACACCATTCGTACAAGCACTATACCCTTACTTTGGCAACAAATTCAAAAATAGTACTTCAGCATATACCGCATTAAAGGAAGCGAGTGTATATCTAACAGCATTTCTTGTGCTGTTAACCACTATCATCTTATTTACGGCGGACTATATGGTTGACTTTTACGTTGGTAAACCTTCACCTGAAATTGCTTTTGACCTACGTATTATGACACCAATACTTATTTTCAGCGGATTCTCAAGTCTGCTTGGATTAGCCGGATTAGTAAATATCGGGGAGGAAAGGAGAATGATGTGGTTTGTACTTTTGGCTGGTGTTGTCAATATTTTCGCATCACTGCTGCTGTCTCAATCAATGGGCGATACAGGAGCTGCAATTGCAATAACATCAGCTGAATTTATCCTCTGTATAATGGTTTTAGTATGTTTCATAAAAAATATGCGTACAAATGAAAAAAACACTGTCACAAATATTATCTGAGTTGTTTTTAGCTGTTCAATTCTGTTTGTCTGCATTCCGTGGAAAACATTTCTCAAAAGTCAAACAAATATATTACGGAGCGGAATTAAAGTTACATGCAAAACATTCAGGATGTGTAAGAATAAAATCAAAACCAACCTTATCCATCAATGGAGAGTTGATTTTAGGTGACAATTTCATTGCTGGACATCACCTGAGGATAGACCTTATCTCCGAATTGAACGGACAATGTTTCAGCCCACAACTGATTATAGGAGACAATGTTTCCATTGAAGACTTCTGCCATATAGGATGCATTTCAAAAATAAGTATAGGCGACGGCACCCTTATTGCAAGCAATGTATATATAGCTGACCACTTCCATGGCGATGGCAAACCTAACGGAAAAAGTCCTATTGAGAAACCATTGACAACAAAAGGAGAAGTCAGCATTGGCAAAAATGTTTGGATTGGAGAGCAAGTGTGCATATTACCAGGTGTATCTATTGGAGACAACTGCATTATAGGGGCAGGTTCCATAGTAACAAAATCATTCCCTGACAACTCAGTAATAGTTGGTGTCCCAGGAAATTTATTATCAGCAAAATGATGGATTCAACTATCAGCATAATACCATTAACTATCAATTTGTTGTTATATGCTCTAACTTTTATTGCGTATCATAACAAACGCAAATATTGGAGCATAGGCACGTTCCTTTTGCTTCAATGTGTAGTTTTGGCTGTACTGGCTATTGCTTCTTTTTATGCTCCCACGTCTGGGTGGAAACCATATAAATCATTTTTGCACATATTCCCGTTCATATACCTATACATAATGTTCATGCTCGCCATGTATCCTGTATTGAAGTTTCATGAAGAACAATACAAACTTACTGAAGAGCCTGTAAATTTCATCATCGTTCCAGTAATAATTCTTACATTAATCGGATTTCTTCAAATTCCTGAAATAATTGAGTTATTCAAATCAAGCATCACCACTCTTGTCGACTCAAAACAAGGAGGTGCACATTTGTACGCACAAATGCGTGATAATGCACATACCTCAGGACATTCTGCAACCAATATTTTGGCAATAATAGGCAATTCCACAAGTGAAATATGCGTATTCCTATTTGTATATTTGCACACTCTGAAAAAAAAGTTCACCCTATGTAAAATAGGACTATTTTCAATTTTTGCCTGTTCCTCAGTCAGAGGTCTGGCATCAGGTTCAAGATACATTGTTCTACTTGCGTTTATATCATTAATTGCTTGTTTGGTGCTTTTTAGGCCATACCTCACCAAGAGAAACCTATCAAATCTAAAAACACTCTCCATTGTATGTATTGTGATTGCAGCCCTTGTAGTCGGTGCTATAACAATCAGTAGATTCGGGAATAACAGCAAGAATAAAAATGCGACAACGCAATCAGTCTTATGGTACACTGGACAATCTATGATTTTCTTTAACAATAATGGATTGGATGCAAACGGAATCAGACACGGCGATAGGACCATAAACCTATTTAAATCATTTTTTGATGAAGACACACCAAGAAATTATGTTGAAAGAAGAAAAAAATACTCAAATATGGCACTTGACGACTATGTATTTTATAGTTTTGTCGGCGATTTTACATTAGATTACGGACCTTTCTGGGCATTCATTATTTTTATTATAGCGGCTATTGTCTTACGATACAAGACAAAAGTATATGGAAATAATGTTGAGCCACACAAATTATTGCTTATATTTATAATAGTCAATTGTTGTCTGCAAGGCTCAATGACACTATTTCCATACGCTGATATAGGTGGTAATCTGAAACTTATATTATTCTTTATTTTTTATGAATATCTGAAAATAGTACACTACAGATGTGGAAAACAAATAGAAAATGATGAACAAGACTAAAATTATTGCACTTTATCTGCCACAATTCCACCCCATCCCTGAAAATGACTTATGGTGGGGTAAAGGGTTTACAGAATGGACAAATGTAGCTCAAGCTAAACCTCTGTTTAGAGGACACTATCAACCACGAATACCTTCTGAATTGGGGTTTTATGATTTACGTCTGAGTGAAGTGAGGGAAGCCCAAGCACAAATGGCAAAAGATTCAGGAATCTACGGATTCTGCTACTACCATTATTGGTTTGGGAACGGAAAACAACTTTTGGAAAGACCTTTCAATGAGGTGCTTTCAAGTGGGAAACCCGACTTTCCTTTCTGCTTGTGCTGGGCGAATCACACTTGGTCAAACAAAACATGGAAAAAATCATCCGCTCTTGCAACTGAACAGATTCTTATTGAGCAGAAATACGGAGGCATTGAGGATTACACATTACACTTCAATACCTTGCTTCCTGCATTTAATGATGAAAGATATATTCGCATTGACGGCAAGCCGGTATTTGTAATTTATGACACTATAGGATTTAAGGAGGTGTCATTATTTATAAAGTTATGGCAGGAACTTGCTGTAAAAAACGGATTGGATGGTATATATTTCATTGGGATGACACCGTCAACAATAAGTATAAAATTCAATGCCGACGGTTCAACAAGCAGAATTATACCTAACACCCAAAGTAGTGCCGAACTATTTAACAAAACCTTGTCTTTAGGATTTGATGCAGTCAATTCCTTTGGCAAGAGCAGAGGTGAAATGCTTAGTAAGGGAAAGCTGACTGATTTGCTGCAAAAATTCATCTTACAGAAAACATACAACATTATTCCCAACACATACAATTATTCAAAAGTAGTTGCCAATTTTTTTGCTCCTGAAGATAAATGGGATAATGTATTCCCTACCATTCTACCACAATGGGATAGAAGTCCCCGTGTTGGTAAAGCCGAGGGGATTTATGTTGGCAGCACACCTACAGAATTTAAAAAGCATCTACAGAATGCCATTGATTTTGTTTCCGCAAAGCCTGACAACAGAAGGTATATTTTTCTAAAATCATGGAATGAATGGGCTGAAGGAAATTATGTTGAACCAGATATAAAATATGGTGACGGATATTTGAAAGCATTAAAAGAAGTCCTTATATGAAGAAATTATTATTAGTTTTCGGCACAAGGCCTGAAGCCATTAAAATGGCACCGGTTGTTATGGAATTAAAATCCCGTCCTGAATGTTTTGATGTCAAAGTGTGTGTTACAGCACAACACAGACAGATGCTGGATCAGGTTTTGGAGTTTTTTGAAATCACTCCCGACTATGATTTGAATTTGATGAAGCCTAATCAAACACTATATGACATAACATGCAATGTCATTATGGGGATGAAGGATGTTCTGGAGCAGTTCAAGCCTGACTATGCTTTTGTACACGGCGATACAACAACCTCAACAGCAACAGCCATTGCCGCATTCTACGCAGGCGTTAAAATATGTCATGTTGAAGCAGGATTGAGAACGTATGATAAATATGCACCATTCCCGGAAGAGATGAACAGACAACTGACCGGCAGACTTGCCGACATTCATTTTTCTCCAACAAAAAAATCATTTCAGAATCTGGTGAATGAAAACACACCAAAAGAGAATATTTACATTACAGGCAACACTGTCATTGATGCATTAATCTATAGTGCAGGCAAAGTGAACACCATTACTGACAATGATGAGATAAATATGTTGAAGAGCATCTGCATTGAGGATGACATAATTTTAATAACAGGACACAGAAGAGAAAATTTTGGAGACGGATTCCTAAGGATATGTGAAGCCTTAAAGGAAATCGCACTTAAATTTCCAAAAGCAAGAATAGTATATCCAGTCCACTTAAATCCAAATGTTCAAAAACCTGTATATTCCATTCTAAACGGGATTGACAACATTTCACTAATAAACCCGTTAGGATATCCTGCTTTTGTTTGGTTAATGCAAAAGAGCAAAATTATAATAACCGACAGCGGAGGTGTTCAAGAAGAGGCACCAAGTTTAGGGAAGCCTGTTCTGGTAATGAGAGAAGTGACAGAGCGTCCAGAGGCAGTTGATGCCGGCACAGTGATATTAGTTGGCACAGACAAAGATAAAATAGTTTCAGAGACGATTTCTCTTATGACCGATTCCGTTAAATACAAAAAAATGTCGGACTGTATAAATCCATACGGAGACGGTTTGGCTTCAAAAAGAATTGTGAACACAATAATGAAATTACAATAAAATGAAAATAGGCTTAATTATACCAGGGAACGAGGGTTTTCTTCCGTTTATTTCAATCTTCAAGAAAATATTGAAAGAAAAAAACGTTGAATTTGAATGTGTCATTTGGAATAGGATGAACATGACTGAAAAAGGCATTGTTTATAATGCATACTCTAATCGTGCCCAAAATAATTTTCTAAAATTGTTCAACTACTATAAATTTGCTGGATTTGCCGCAAAACAAGCCTTAAAACATAAATTTGACAAACTTGTAGTCTTTAGTCCGCAACTTGCATTGTTTATGTATCCGTTCCTAAAAAAACATTACGCTAACAGATTCTGGTTGGACTATAGGGACTTGAGCATAGAACAAAAGTGTATAAAACTCTTCAAGAAGTTACTGGATATTAGTGAATATATATCTATATCATCTCCTGGATTCAAAAAAGCATTACCTGATGGTTACGAGTATATTTTAAGTCATAATTTTGATATTGATGAGATTAAAAGCATTCTGAACACTCCTTTTACTTCAGGTGTCAGAAAAGAAACAATGGATACAGTAACTGTTTCCACCATAGGAGCCATCCGTTTAGATTCCAATATTGAGGTAATTGACAGCATAAAAGGCAACAATAAAATATTACTAAGATTTATTGGGGAAGGTATGGCATCAAAAACACTTCAGGAATACGCAGAGAGAACCAATGCCAAGAACGTAACATTTAGTGGATTCTACAAAAAATGTGATGAGCATATATTTTATGAGACAACAGATTTTGTAAACATTTACTATCCACACATACTATCTCACGACACAGCACTTTCCAATAGATTTTATAAGTCTCTTGTTTTTAGAAAACCAATGATTGTCCGAAGCAATTCCATTCAGGGTGATTATGTGAAAAAGTATAGGCTTGGTCTATCTCTAGACGATTGTAATGATCTCTCTGTTAAATTATGCGAATATGTAATTGATGATGATTTCAGCGAAAGATGCAATATGCTGCTTTCTGAATTTTGTAAGGATTATGATTGCTTTTATAATAAATTTGTAGATTTTATAGACAAATGATTTTTATATGAAGTACGATTATCTTATAGTTGGTTCCGGACTTTTTGGTGCTACATTCGCATATTTTGCAAAAAAAGCGGGGAAAAATTCTCTTGTAATAGACAAACGTCCACAATTGGGAGGAAATGTTTATTGTGAGCAAATAGAAGGTATAAATGTCCATAAATATGGTGCTCATATTTTTCATACGAACAATAAAGAAGTTTGGGATTTTGTAAATTCAATAGTACCATTTAATCGTTACACAAACAGTCCGGTAGCAAACTACAAGGGCACTCTGTATAATCTGCCGTTCAACATGAACACATTTTATCAGATGTGGGGAGTCACAACACCGGCAGAAGCACAAGCAAAAATTGATGAGCAAAAAGCATTTGCATTGACGTGTTTAAACGGGCGTGAACCAGCCAATCTTGAAGAGCAGGCATTATGTTTGGTTGGAGAGGATATTTTTGTAAAATTAATAAAGGAATATACCGAAAAACAGTGGGGTCGCAAATGCAGCGAACTGCCTGCTTTCATCATTAAAAGATTACCTGTCCGATATACATACGACAACAACTATTTCAATGATTTATATCAAGGTATTCCTATCGGTGGATATAATATTCTCATTAACAGATTATTAGAAGGTATAGACTGCAAAACAGGAATTGACTTTTTTGATAATTTAAAAAACAATTGGCAGAATATTGCAAAAAAATTAGTATATTGTGGGCCTTTAGATGAATTCTTTCAGTTCAGTTTGGGTCATTTAGATTGGCGTACGGTAACATTTAAGACAAGAATAGAAGACACCCCAAACTATCAAGGAAACGCAGTTGTAAACTACACCTCTTATGATAAGCCCTATACTCGTATAATAGAGCATAAACACTTTGAAATGTTTGGTAACAATATCTATAATTGCCCTAAAACAGTAGTCAGTGAGGAATATAGCGTAGAATATAAATATGGTATGGAGCAATACTATCCCATTAATGACAATAGAAACAACACAATCGCTGAACAATACAAGATACTCGCAAGTCAACAACAAAATGTATTGTTCGGAGGTCGTCTGGCAGAATACAAGTATTATGATATGGCACCAATAATAGAAAAAGTAATGAATTTATGGAAATGAATGAACAATTAGTAAGTATTATCACTCCACTATACAATGGAGAGCGTTTTTTATCAGCAACAATTGATTCTGTAATAGCACAAACGTATAAAGAGTGGGAAATGATTATAATAAACGATGGCAGCAAAGATGGAGGTGAATCAATAGCCCGTGCATACGCAGAAAAAGATTCTCGCATTAAAGTGTTATCCCAGCCTAACAGAGGAAGTGCCGCTGCCAGAAATAACGGTATTCGTATGGCAACTGGCAGGTATATTGCACTGCTTGATGCAGATGATTTATGGGAACCTGATTTTCTGGAACAACAGTTGCGGCTTTTAAAAGAAAAGAAATGTCAATTAGTATGTGGCGCTTATAAAAGAATAGATGAATATGGTAAAGAAATATTGAAACCATTTGTACCACCTATATCCGTCACTTATAATGATATGTTATACACCAATAGCATCGGTTGCCTTACCGGATTGTATGACACACTGCCGTATGGCAAAATCTATTTAAATGAAAACTTCCGTAGTTTACGTGATGACCATATATTTTGGCTTGATATTATAAAAAAATGTCACATTGCCTATGGCAATCAAAATATTGTAGCATCTTACAGGATATCCAGCACAAGTACAACATACAACAAACGTAAAATGATAGTGCCACAATTCCGTTTATATAGAGAAGCGGAAAAACTTAGTTTTATTAAGAGTTGCTTTTACTTGTGTTGCTGGGCATTAAACGGTTTTCTAAAATATAGAAAAAAATAATTATGAACAAAATTGCAATCATCGGAGGTTCCGGATTTGTAGGAACCAGACTTACAGAACTTTTGTTATCAGAGAAAAAGGATGTCTATATCTATGACAAACAGACAAGCCAAACATATCCTGAATTAGTTACAATAGGAAATGTACTTGATTTACCATCCCTTAAGGCGGCATTAAAAGGTGCTGATACCGTTGTATTACTCGCCGCCGAACATAGAGATGACGTTACTCCTATATCTCTTTACTACGATGTAAACGTAGATGGAATGCGCAACACATTGGCTGCAATGGAGGCAAATGGCATTAAACGCCTTGTATTTACAAGTTCTGTGGCGGTTTATGGGCTTAATAAGGTTAATCCTACTGAGCAGCACCCAGCAGACCCCTTTAACCATTATGGCAAGAGCAAATGGCAGGCTGAACAAGTGTTACAGGAATGGTATAAGACTCATTCTGATATGAACATAAGCATACTTAGACCAACGGTGATTTTTGGAGAACGCAACAGAGGCAATGTCTATAACCTGCTTAACCAAATAGCCTCAGGTAAGTTTATGATGATAGGCAAAGGGGACAATGTAAAATCTATGGCTTACGTAGGTAATGTGGTGGCATTCATTAATTTCTTACTTGACACTCAAAAAACAGGATATGAGGTTTACAACTATATAGATAAGCCTGATTTATCTATGAATGAACTTGTGCCTATTGTATCTAAGACTCTGAACAAGCATATATCTCCACTTCACATACCATACTGCATTGGAATGTGCGGCGGTTATTGTTTTGATTTATTGGCTTGGATTACAAGAAAAAAACTTACTATAAGCAGCGTCAGGGTTAAAAAATTCTGTGCTGTGACACAGTTTGACTCCTCTAAGGCTATGGCATCAGGGTATAAGCCACCTTTTACCCTTAAAGATGGATTGGCAAGAACACTAAAATATGAATTTCTAAAGCACTAAATTTATGAGAAAAATCAAACTTGTTACAATTATTTTAATCTGCTTTACCTCAATTTCTTTAGCACAAGTAAGTCCTTACCTGGAGAAAACTCAGAAGATTGACTTACTTACACTGCATATTACTACAGACAATGGTCAGTTGCCAACCGGAACTGCCATTTATCCACCTAAAGACTGTTGGGGCAGAGGACTTGCCAATGCTGAAAAGCTGACTGGAGAACTAACCATCACTAGACTTAATGAAACATTATACAATAGTGGACCATACGTTAAAGGAGAGTCCGGTATTACTATAAAAGTGAGAGGGAACACTTCCGGGTCAACCTTGTATGAGAAAAAACCTTATAAAATCAAATTGCAAAAAAAAGAGGATCTGTTATTTAGGGGCAATAAAAAATACAAAGATAAAAACTGGGCTCTGATTGACATTAATGAGCTGAAAACATACGTTGGATTTATGATAAATAAATACATAGGTATGGATTGGGTTCCGGAACATCAATACGCCTTTGTATATATAAACGGAGAATTTAGGGGTCTATATCTTTTAATAGAGACTATTGATCGCAATACAGATTGTAGAGTTGACATATCTAAAAACGGATTCTTATGGGAGTATGATGCATACTGGTGGAATGAAAATCTTTATATTCCCACTACAAGACAACATCTTAATTACACAATAAAATATCCTGATGAAGAAGATTTGACACCTGAGCAGAAAGACTACCTTTCAGAGCAAGTTGCAATGTTTGAAAGACAAATATATACTAAAGACGGCATTACTGAAAATATTGACGTTAAAACTTTTGCACGATGGCTAATGGCACACGACATATTGGGAACTACTGATGAAGGTGGCTCAAATATATATTTTGCAAAATATGATGACACAGGCCAAACTCCAATCTCTATGATTTGCAATTGGGATTTTGATACTTCATTATTAATGGAAACAATATCCAGTTGGTCATCTATTCATTTCAATGTCAATTTTTGGTTCAAATCCTGTTTTAGTTTACCTCAAAAGAAATTTGTCAAGGAATATATAGACCTATATGACACACAGGTTGACAACGTAATAAACACTACTGTTGACTCCCTTAAAAATTTATCAAATAATACAACCTTTGTCAATACAATTGATGAGGCTATTGACTTAAATACGGAAAGATGGTATAAGCAAGTCTCTGATTTCAAAACTCAAATATCATCTGCAGTCACCTATTTAGAGAAAAAGCAAGTTTGGATGAAAAGTGCCATCGAAAAAGAAATCAGACCGATTCTGAATGAAGGCACAACAAAAAGCACACTACAGGAAACAGAAATAAAAGATAATGAGGATAATGAATCTTCTCTTTTCTACATATATTGGACAAATGGTTATGTCTCTGCCATTACATGCAATAAATTTGATAGTATAACAGCGTGTACTTCTGTTGTTAATCAAGATTTGGACTCTCTGACATTTCACCTTATAAACAATAATTCATTTGGTTGTTATGTTAATGAAATAGACTCCATTACATTTATTCCCCCTCTTAACAGGGATTGGGTTTTTGATGATTGTGGAAACAAATATCCGCTTGTTACAGTTGGCTCACAGTGTTGGATGGCAGAGAACCTAAAGTGCCACATATATAGTATAAATAGTGAACGTGGAGAAAAAGCGAGAGCAACAAAAGTTGAATTGGGAACATCTGAAATACTAACATTTAGTCCATATTATGTAGATGCTCGCCTTTATGAAAAATCACCTGAAACAGATTTATTAGATAGCACAATGCGTGAGAAATTAGGATATCTATATAATTGGGCTGCAGCAGTTGGCATAGCAGACGGAGAGGAGGCACGCACGTTTACTGAAGGATTTACAGACTATGTACAAGGCATTTGCCCAGATAATTTTCATATTCCTACAGTACAGGATTGGGAGATACTTAGGGATAACATTGGAGAGTACAACACTTCCGGTGCCAGACTAAGGACAAAAGAAGGGTGGTTCGAGGGTTCTGCATTTACTAAGGGTTTAAACGACTGTGGTTTTAATATGTTACCTTCTGGTTATGCTCGTGGAACAAGTATTATAGGACACCTTGGTGAAGGTGCATATTTTTGGACAAGTGATATATTCTTTGAGGATATGGCTTATGAACGCTATCTTTTATACAACACTGCAAAACTTGGAGAATATCACGCTAAAAAGTATGATGCTCAAAGCGTAAGGTGTGTAAGAAATTATTAGAAGCAAAAGAGAAGTGCGATATATCTAATTACTTAATGTTTGTTTGCATTTAATAAAAAAGTGTTATATCTTTGTAGTCATAAACATCTTGTAATACAAATATTATGAAAAAACTATTACTTACCTCAGTTATGGCATTAGTTGCCACGTTGGCTTTTGCTGAAGATTGGGCTGCCACCATCAACGATGCCCCAGCCAGTGCTAAATATCTTATAAACGGAAAAACCGTTAAAAAGGCTGTAGCACAAGAAATGGATATGGCTACCATTGAGTCTATTACCATTTCCAATGATACTGTAATGATTTATACCAAAGTTCACCAACTGTCAGACGGGGAGAAACAAGAAGCACACTACCCTGGTGGCAAGGAGGCTTTGGACGCATTTTTTGCAGAAAATCTTGTCTATCCTGAGGCAGACAAGCCTAACAAGATTAACGGCTATGTGGTGGTGAAATTCATGATTTCTTCAGATGGCAAGATAGCCTCTCCTGAAGTTGTCCGCAGCTTATCTCCAACAATTGATGCAGAGGCTTTGAGACTTGTAAACATGATGCCTGATTGGGTGCCTGGTTATGTATCGGGACAGGCGGTTACATCTATTTACCAACTACCAATCTTATTTAAATGCCCAAAACCTGAAAAACCAGTAAAAAAATGACAATCATAGGTGTAATTGTAGCTATGGAGATTGAGTTTGCTTTAATGAAGCAAACTCTTTCTGATATAACAGTGGACCAACCTGGATATTGTATCGGGGTATTAGGTAATAAAAAAATAATTCTGCAAAAAAGCGGTATCGGGAAAGTTAATTCAGCACTTGCCACCGCTAAAATGATAGCCAATGAGCACCCCGATTATATTATAAACAGCGGTGTTGCCGGTGGTCTTGACCGCACTGTGGCACAGGGAGATATAGTTGTAGGTGAACACACCGCCTACCACGATTTAGACATCGGGGAGGAGATTGCCTCACAAGATGACTTAGGGTTTCCTAAATACATACCTGCGGATTCCGCACTACTTGCACGTGTAAAAGAGATTAAAGCATCTGATAACACCGTAAAATACGGACTTATCTGCACAGGAGACCAATTTATTACAAACAACGATGCCCTGATGGTTATTAAGGGGAAGTTTCCTGAAGCACTTGCCGTTGATATGGAGTCAAACAGCATAGCCCACGCCTGCTATCAGAACAAAGTTCCGTTTATAAGCATTAGAATCATAAGCGACACTCCTTGGGTGGAATACCACTCTGAACAATATGCCGCATTCTGGAAATCAGCACCACAGCGGCTGTTCCAGATAGTTTCAGAAATAATACGGTGATGCGGTGAATCAGTTCTACGCCCCAAATATTCTCTCTGATAACACTCTGCCTGAAGATGAATCACACCACGCAGTAAAAGTGCTGAGGCTTCAGACAGGAGATAGTGTGCTTGTTATGGACGGTCAAGGCACTATGTACCACGCCACCATCGCTGTGGCACATCCAAAACACTGCGTGCTTAACAGTTTGGAGAAGATTGAAACCCCACGTACCCGCAACTACCGTCTTCATATTGCCATTGCACCTACTAAGAATATGGACAGGTTGGAATGGTTTGTGGAAAAAGCGGCAGAGATTGGCATTGACGAGATTTCTCCCATATTCTGCACATTCTCTGAACGCAAGGTTCTAAAGACAGACCGCATTGAGA
>JAKSNX010000010.1 GCA_024405815.1 Paludibacteraceae bacterium
CCCTCTGCGGCTCGCTTCTTAATAAAGGTGAACGGCTCTCCCACACCCACTAAATCGGGATTCCCTGGGTCAACAAGATAAACAGGCACTCCTTGCCGCACATATTGTAGTAGTGATGCTGCAGGATAAACTTTTAGTGATGTACCCACAACTATAAAAATATCAGCGGTCTGTGTTATCTCTATAGCCTTTGCAAGATTGGGTACACTCTCTCCAAAAAACACTATATATGGTCTTAAAAGTGAGCCATCGGGGTGGCGGGCATCGTACTCCTGTTTCCAGCCGTCAATAGGTACGGTGGCGGTCTCATCATCGCTGCTACGCAGTTTCATAAGCTCGCCATGCAGGTGAGTTATATTTGTACTACCTGCACGTTCATGCAAATTATCCACATTTTGAGTTATAACCTGCACATTTTCAAAATGCTTTTCTAATTTTGCTATGGCATAATGGGCGGCGTTTGGCTCTTTAGTAAGCAACTCCTTACGGCGTTCATTATAAAAATCAATCACGCCTTTACGGTTCCATATCATCGCTTCGGCAGTACATACCTCATCTACGCTATGGTTACACCACAAACCGTCACTGTCTCTGAAAGTTGCAATTCCGCTGTCAGCAGAGACTCCTGCACCCGTAAATACTACAATGTTTTTCATGCTAGAACAATATATTGCCAAATAGTGAACATACAAACAATTGCAAATGTAAGGGCAAATAACCCGATGATAACGCCTGCGGTAGCCATCTGTTTTGTTGAAACCAATCCGGTGGAGTAGGCTATACCGTTAGATGGCGTTGATATAGGAAGCACTACAGCGTAAGATGCGGCAAGTGCCACAATTACAAGCAGGGCGGTAACACCTCCAAACGGAGTAAGAGCCGAACCCAAACCAAGACCTATGGCAAGCATCATAGGCATCATCATAGCGGCAGTGGCAGTATTGCTGATAAATACAGAGAGACCCCAGCATAGCAGACCTGCAAATATAATTACAAGAGCAGGAGACATCGTGTCAAATGGAATAGAGACTACTATATTCTTAGCCAATCCCGTCTCCTCCATGCCTGCACCAAGAGCAAAACCTCCTGCCACCATCCACAGTACGCTCCACTCTAATTTCTGAATATCAGCTGCCTTAAATATTCCTGTAATGGAGAACACCACAATAGGAATAAGGGCTACAATACTTATGTTAAGTCCTGTCAAAGTATCTGTCATCCATAGTACAATGGTGAGGATAGTGGTGCATATTATAGTCCAGAATTTCCATCTGTCGCAAGGCTTTACATCATTTTTCTCTATTTTTAGGTTAATCTCCTTATTCTTAAATGGGAAAAGTTTTAACAGTATAAACCAAGCCACAAAAATAATCACAAGCATACAAGGAACTATGGTAGCTACCCAATCTCCAAATCCTAAGCCTAAATTCAGCCCATTAGGGTCGTTCAAATATTTAAGTGCAATAGCGTTAGGAGGGGTCCCTATCGGGGTACCTGTGCCACCTACAACTGCACTTATGGGAATACCTATAACAAGGGCGGCACTCCCCTTCTCATCAGCAGGCAGATTCTTGAACACAGGAGCCAGCATTGCAAACATCATTGCAGATGTGGCACTGTCACTTACAAACATTGATATAATTGCAGTGGTGAGCATTATTCCTAAAAGAATGAATTTGGATTTGTGCCCAAAAGGCTTTAGAATAATGGAAGCCATCTGTTTGTCAAGCCCGGACGAAGATGCGACCTCTGCAATCACAAAACCACCTAAGAACAAGATGATTATTGGGTCGGCAAACGATGCCAGAATTTTCTCATAACTGATAAGGTGTTCCGGGGCTATCCCTTCCCTCATAAAATTAAGACCTCCGTCAGAGACCGTGAAGGTTATTATGAGCATACATATAACACTGGTCACCCAAGCGGATACCGGCTCAAACACCCACATTAACGCTGTAAAGACAAACACCGCAAGCATTCTCTGCTGTGCAATATCTATATTGGCAAGTGGAATCCACTCAATAGGCATAAAACCTAGTATTAAGCCTATTGCCGATATAATAACCAATTTAATAATGTTGTTTTTTGACATAGAATGAAATATTAGAAGATTTAGATTCACAAAAGTACGAAAAATAAAATAAAATGAGTAATTTTGCAGATAAATTAGAAGGAGTTATTATGAAACTATTTGATGTTTATCCATTGTTTCCCATTGAGATAGTTAGGGGCAAAGGTTGTCATGTATATGATAGCGAAGGTGTGGAGTACCTTGATTTGTATGGTGGTCACGCTGTTATTTCCGTTGGTCATGCTCACCCCGATTATGTGAAAGCCATATCGGAGCAGGTTGCACAACTTGGGTTTTATTCCAATTCTGTAATAAACGGACTACAACGTAAACTTGCCGATAAAATGGGTAAAATTTGCGGATATGACGATTATTTTCTGTTCCTTGTGAACTCAGGTGCCGAGGCTAACGAGAACGCTCTTAAACTTGCATCTTTCTATAATAACAGAAACAAGGTTCTTGCATTCAAGAAATCATTTCACGGAAGAACATCTGCGGCAGTAAGGGTTACAGATATTCCTAAATATATAGCCCCTGTAAACGAGGGTTTGGAAGTTAAGTTTGTGGAACTTAATGATATAAATGCTGTAAAAGAAGCGTTGCAGACCAAAGAATATTCATCTGTAATTATAGAGGGTATCCAAGGCATAGGTGGTATTCAAGTACCCGATGACTGCTTTATGCGTCAACTTCGTGATATATGCACAGAAACAGATACGGTTCTTATACTTGATGAGATACAATCTGGTTACGGACGTAGCGGAAAATTCTTTGCTCATCAATATACAGGTATAAAGGCAGACCTTATTACAGTGGCAAAAGGTATTTGTAATGGTTTCCCGATGAGTGGTATGCTTATCAGTCCTAAATTCACTCCTGTATATGGACAACTTGGAACCACATTTGGAGGTAATCACCTTGGGTGTGCCGGAGCCATAGCGGTTTTGGATATAATAGAGAAAGAAAATCTAATACAAAACGCGGCGGAAGTAGGTGCCTATTTGCTTGATGAATTGGGCAAAATCAGCGGTATTAAAGAGGTTCGTGGACGCGGACTTATGATAGGTCTTGAGTTTGAGCAGCCTATCAAGGAGATTAGGTCAAAACTTCTGTTTGAGCAGCATGTATTTACAGGTGTGGCAGGAACTAACACCATACGTCTGTTACCGCCTCTATGTCTTACTATGGCGGACGCACAGGAGTTCCTTACCCGATTCAAGAAGTGCCTGTAGTGTATTTAGAACGCCGCACTCTTTAATTTCAGTCCTGCGGTCTCTTCAAGTCCGAACATTAGGTTCATATTCTGAACCGCCTGACCAGATGCTCCTTTTAGCAGATTGTCTATCATGGATAGAACTAACAGTTTATCTCCATGCTTTTCTACATGTACAATGGCTTTGTTTGTATTCACCACCTGTTTCATATCGGGATTTTCATCCATAACAAATGTGAATGCGGCATCTTTATAGAAATCCTTGTATAGTCTTACTGCCTCTTCTGCACTAAGTTTACAATCAAGGTGTGAGGCTACAAATATGCCTCTTGCAAAATCACCTCTGAACGGAATAAAATTGATAGCCTTGTCAAAACCTGGCTGAAGTTTGCATAATGTTTGGTTTATCTCTATAAGGTGTTGATGCTCAAATGCCTTATATACAGATAAGTTATTGTTTCTCCAACTAAAATGGGTGGTTGCCCCAGGTTTTACACCTGCCCCTGTAGAACCTGTGATGCCTGTGGTCTGAACCTCTGATTTTAGCAGTCCATTAGCGGCAAGTGGAATAAGTCCAAGTTGTATTGCTGTGGCAAAACACCCTGGATTGGCAAGCAAAGAGTAATTTTTAATGCGTTCTCTGTTTATTTCGGGAAGTCCATACACATATCCGTTACTCTCGTCACGGTAATCTTGTGCCAAATCTATAACTTTAAGATTTAATGGTTTTGCGTGTTCTGACCAAAACTCTGTGCTTTTGCCGTGACCTGAACACATAAATACCACATCTATGGAATTTAAGTCCATTTCATCGGTAAAATCCATATCCGTTTCACCAAACAGACCTTCGTGTACGTAGTATAGCTTATTACCTGCATTACTACTGCTGTTTACAAACTTAATTTCCACATTAGGGTGGTTAAGGAGTATTCTTAGCAACTCCCCTGCAGTGTATCCCGCACCCCCTATAATTCCTACTTTTATCATAATACTATTTTCTTTCATTTGGGTGAGCAAGATAGTATGCTCTTAATGCTGTAGATGTTACCTTTATAAATCCTTTTGCATCTTCTGAACTCCAAGCCTTGGCGGTCTCGCCATACTCACCTAATTTATTCTTAACCAAATCGTTAGGCGAATCAACTCCTACCGTTTGGAATCCCAACGGACGTAGTTCAAGGGTAACCTCTCCTGTTACGTTACGCTGACTGCTTTGAAGCATAGCCTCTATATCGGGCATTACGGGCTCAAGGTATTGGCTCTCATGCAAGAACATTCCGTACCAGTTGGAAACTTGGTCTTTCCAGTATTGCTGCCATTTGCTGAGTGTGTATTTCTCAAGGAAACGGTGTGCTCCTATTATAAGCATTGGGGCAGCAGCTTCAAATCCAACTCTACCCTTGATACCTATTATAGTATCACCTACATGGCAATCCCTGCCTATTCCGTATGCGGCACCTATCTCCTCTACTGCCTGAATGGCTTTAATCTTATCTGTAAATTTCTTGCCGTTTACACTGCAAAGTTCTCCCTTATCAAATCCTAATTTAAGGATTTCAGGACCCTCTTTTGTAGGGTGCTTAAGGTATGCAGACTCTGGCAAGCCTTGTTTGGAATCAAGAATCTCTCCTCCACAGATTGATGTTCCCCAAATGCCTACGTTATAAGAGTACTTTAACTTGGTGAAATCGGCATAAAATCCGTTTTTATTAAGGTAATCAACCTCCTCTTGGCGGCTTAGGTTGCCGTCTCTTGTAAGGGTTATTATCTCTACTCCAGGTGCCATTACAAGGAATGTCATATCAAAACGTATTTGGTCATTTCCGGCACCTGTAGAGCCATGTGCTATGGCAGAAGCACCTATCTCATTTGCATATCGGGCTATGGCTATGGCTTGGAATATACGTTCAGAGCTTACTGAGATTGGATAACAATTATTACGCAGCACATTGCCAAAAACCATATATTTTAGGCTCTTCTCATAATACTCTTGGGTTACATCAAGGGTTACATATTGTTTGGCACCTAATTTATAGGCGTTCTCCTCGTTCTTTTTTAACTGTTCCGCACTAAAGCCTCCTGTGTTTGCACAGGCTGCATAAACTTCATAACCTTTCTCTTTTGCAAGATACATAACGGTGTAAGAGGTATCCAAACCACCGCTAAATGCAACTACTACTTTTTTCATATTTTTCTTATTAGTTATTATTGATTAATCTATAAATTTAATGAGTTATTACGTTCATAATTGCTCGCTGTTAACCCCTTCAAAACCACACAAATGTTCGGAGACTCACCAATGTAACTCCGTTACTGGTTCGTGCCTCCATTTGTACGTGATTTTGTGCGGGGGCTTCGCAGATTCACTCATAACTCATTAAATTTTCACATCACCGAATCACCAAATCACCGCATCACCGTATCACCAAATCACCGTATCACCAAATCACCGAATCACCATCAATTTGGGAATCCATCGGGGAATCTTTTCTTTATTATTTCAATCACCTCCGGGTCTTTCTCAAGCTCCTCGTTGGCATCACGTACACTGCGTTCACGCTCTGGGTCATAGAGCATACCTGTACAAACACAATAGCGTCTGCCTGTACGTTCCAGCACATCGTGGTTTATACAGCCCTCACAACCTTTCCAAAATGTCTCATCGTCTGTAAGTTGGGCAAATGTAACAGGTATATAGCCATGTTCTGTATTAAGTTTCATAACAGCTGCTCCTGACGTTAAACTAAATATCTTAGCCTCAGGCCAACGCATACGGGCAAGTGTAAATGTTACGTGCTTGATTCTCTTGGCAACTCCCAAACCTCTGAATTTTTCAGGAACTATAAGCCCCGATGTGGTAACATAATGCTTCCCACCCCATGTCTCTATATAACTGAACCCTGCAAACTCATCTCCATAAAGTGCAATGACGGCTTTTCCCTCAAGCATTTTCTGCTTGACATAATCAGGGTTACGTTTTGCTATTCCTGTTCCTCTTACAGCCGCTGCCGAGGCAATTGTTGACAATATTGTATCAACATACTCAATATGACTCTCGTCTGCCACAACAATTTTAATATCTGACGCTTTCATCTCCTTTTAGAACTAATGTTCACTTTCTTCTAATATTTTAGTAAGAGACTTTGTAATCTCTTCTCTTGAAAATCCTTCTCTTGGAACTATGATTATGGTATCATCGCCGGCTACTGTTCCAAGAATAGCGCTTGTGGAACTGCTGTCTATCTCAGAAGCAATACCTCCTGCATACCCTGATTTGGTTTTTATTACCGCAAGATGGCCTGAAAATTCCAATGAATTAACACCTATCTTTTTTACCTCTGATGAATGAGAGGCTGGGAATGTACTTAAAGGAACTACGTACCTGTACAATCCTTGCGGCGTTAATGTTTTGGAAATTTTAAGACGTTTAAGGTCTCTTGACAATGTTGCCTGTGTAAGGTTAAATCCATTCTCTTTTAAAATGGATAATAACTCCTCCTGACTTGATACATTATTCTCAAGGCAGACTTGCCTAATAAACTTAATTCTGTCTGTCTTATTTTTCATAATGAATAAATATTCGGTTTTTCTGCAAATTTTCTGCAAATTTATACAAAAAAAATAGAACAACCAAAAGTTGTCCTACTTTTTATACATAAATTTATTTAATTACTTAGACAATGAACCAAGTAAAGATGATAATGCAGAAACTGCTGTAGATGCAGTTGAAGATGATGCTGACGAAGTACCTCCTACCGCAGATGTAATTGCAGAGGTTGCTGCAGATGTAGCTGATGAAGCAAGAGAGTTAAGGTCTATGTTTGTCAACGCAGATATTGTGTTGTCAACATTAGAGTTATTAACTAATCCTGTAGCACCTGAAACCATTCCCAAAGCAAAATCCTTATAGAAAGTCTTGTCTTTATAATTATCCTTAATAGTTGCTACGCTTGTGGCAAGTGATGCAAGATTAAGGATGTTATTTGCATTTTTCATATCAAGCTTACCATCTGCCTTGTAATTCTTGTAGATGTTCATTAGAGCAGAACCTGCTGTTGAACCTGCTTGTGAAGCAGAAGAAGCAGAAGACGATACTCCTAACATTGATGAAACAGTACTTGCAATACTTGATGAACCTGAATTAGAAGAAGCAGTTGATGTGGAACTACTTGACTTGCAACTTGTCATTGCCAATGCAAATATGGTGCATAGGGCAACAGAGATAAATTTTGTTTTCATAATTGATAAATTTTATAAAGTTAAACGTTATTCTACTAAGGTGCAAAGTTAAACAAAAATAATGAACATTATATAATTTTAGTGTTGGTATTTTGCATACGGTCTATCTCACCCTCTTTAAACTGCTCTGGGAACAACACTATAAAGTTATTGTTTTTAAGATTATCTAACAAGTATGGTAATACATTCTCAAATGCAGGGTTATATGAGAGACTATGCCTACGGGCAAGCACTGCTATAAGAAGGTCATTCTCTCCAATATCCCTCACCGCTTTCTGTATGGAAAAATTATCAGATTCTATAAAACCAAGTGATATATTTCCTTTACGGAAATTCTTTTTTATGGCGCTAAAGGTTTCTGATGAGCAGCGGAACTCTAACATTGCCCCAGATTGTGATACTATTGTAAATACACTGTGACACCATAATGAAAATCCACTCTCTTTTTCTGCTCCGTTAGGTACTACAACCACTATTTTATGTACAGTACCCAAAGGCTGTGATGATGACAATATATAAATCATACGGTTCACTCCGTCCAATATCTTATCTATCAAAGTACCAAAAAATGTATCTGCTAATGTAGCCTTGGAACTCACTCCCATTACAATTTCTGATATGTTTTTCTCTCTGACTACATTGGTTATACCACTTGCCACATTAAGGTCGTATCGTTTTATTTTCTTAACCTTATTATCAGATGCTGACCCGATGTAGGCTGCCTTTTCAAGCATTTTATCACTATCGGCAGATGATTTGTCATCAACGCTATTGTAATCCACCACATTTAGGGCATACATTGGTTGCTTGTATTTGCTATCGTTTAGCATCACCGCCAAATCCATTAGATTTTCAAGAGATTCGGGATTTGAAACGGGAATAAGGATTCGCCTCTCTGGCCTATAATCTGTTCTTTTGTCAGCATTGGAGGTTCCCGATACGGCTAATTTTATAGAAGCACGTTCCGTTACAACAGAACTTATTATGCATGTAAAGAGAATCATTATTACCGTTCCGTTCAGTACATCCTCTGTAAGTAATCTTATAGGGCTACCCGATTCTGTAAATCCGATTATGGTATTATATGCCAAAACTACGGCTGCAAGAGAGTATGCCGCTTTGGCATTGCTAAGACCAAACATCATCTCTCCTTCTGCTCTATCCATTCTATAGGTTAATCTGGTGGCTTGTGCTGCCAAATATTTGGATAGAGTTGCCATCACTGTCATAACTAACGCTATAAATATGGCGGTGTAACCACTGAATATCAACCTTAGGTTCACTATCATTCCCACACTTATAAGGAAAAACGGAATAAAGATGGCGTTACCCACAAAATTTATTCTGTTCATAAGTGATGAACGTTTAGGTATCAGACGGTTTAGCGATATGCCTGCGATGAATGCCCCTATTATGTATTCCAATCCTGCCACTTTTGCCAGGAATGATGAAAGCAATACAATAGCCAAGACAAATATATATTGCAGTATATTATCGGCGTAATGTTTGAAAAACCATCGGGTAATGGCTGGAAATATCAACATTACTATTAGTCCGTAAATGGTGAGCGACGCTATAAACTTTAGCCAAAAGAAATATGAAATGTCTCCCTTAACCACCTGTAACACCACTGCTAATGTAAGAAGCGACAGCAGCATTGAAATCATGGTGCCGCCTACGGTTATGGGAACAGAACGGTTATCGCTGACTCCATATCGGGTTACAATGGGATAGGCTAACAGTGTGTTTGACGCAAACATACTTGCAAGCACTATGGACGACGGCACAGAAAAGTTAAGAAAAAACAGACCTGTGATAATGCCTAATGTTATAGGTATAAGGAACGTGTACAGCCCAAACACCATACTCTTGTTACGGTTATGGTTAAAGTCGTTCAAGTCCATATCCACACCGGCTATGAACATTATATAGAGTATGCCCACCTGTCCAAACAGGCGAAAACTGCTGTCATTATCAAGTAATCCTAATCCGTTAGGACCAAATATTATACCTGCAATGATAAGTCCTACAATATGTGGAATATGAAGTCGGTCAAATATCAGTGGGGAGAACAGAATAAGAAGCAGCACTAATGCAAATATTAGTACCGGGTCTGTAAGCGGCAAGCTGAATAAATTGCTGAATTGCTCCATTTGACCGATAGATTTTAGTATTATCCCCTAATTTGTCCGTTACCGTTTATAAGCCACTTATATGTGGTCAGCTCTGGGAGTGCCATTGGTCCGCGAGCATGAAGTTTCTGGGTACTTATCCCTATCTCCGCACCCATACCAAATTGTGCTCCGTCTGTAAAACTTGTAGGGGCATTTACATAGACACAAGCCGCATCCACCTCTTTTTGAAATCTGGCTGCCGCCTCAGCATTCTCTGTTACTATACACTCACTGTGTTTTGAGCTGAATTGTGCTATGTGCTTTAATGCACCATCTAAGGAATCTACAGTCTTTAGTCCCATACGATAATCCATAAACTCTTTGCCAAATGTGCTGTCTGTTGCTTTTTCAAGCAGATTATCTGGATATTTACCTGCAAGGAATGTAAATGATTTAGAGTCTGCCTCTATAACAACATTCTTCTCTGCAAGCGGTTTGCAGATTGCAGGCAGGTCTTGCAGACGCTTAGCGTTTATTATGAGTGTATCCAAAGCGTTACATACGCTTACTCTACGTGTTTTGGCATTGGCTATTATGGCTGTCCCCTTCTCTAAATCTGCATCTGCATCAAAATAGGCGTGAACTACGCCTGCTCCTGTCTCTATTACGGGAACTTTTGCATTCTCTCTTACAAACTTAATGAGACCTGCGCCTCCCCTTGGTATAATTAAATCAACATAACCCACAGCATCCATAAGTTCTGCTGTAGCCTCTCTGCCGGCAGGCATAAGGTGTACTGTATTTTCATCAAGATTATGTTTCTTTAGTACAGATTTAATTAGAGATACAATGGCAAAATTGGAATTGTATGCATCTGTTCCCCCCTTTAATACGCAGACATTGCCACTTTTAAGGCAAAGTGAGAAAACATCAAAACTTACATTAGGGCGTGCTTCATAAATTATGCCAATCACTCCAAACGGAACTGAGCGTTTAGTAAGGTGAAGCCCATTAGGTAGTGTACGCTCTTCTATGATTTTATCAAGGGGAGATTCTAAAGAAGCCACCTTACGCATATCAGCAGCTATGTCTGAGATTCTTTTCTCTGTAAGTTGCAGACGGTCGTAGAGAGGATTGCTTTTATCCATCTTGTCCAAATCCTTCTGATTTGCAGCAAGTAATTCTGACGTTGAATCCTCTGCAATATCTGCCACATCAAGCAATACTCTGTTTATTACATCACCCGATATCAAATTCAGCTTCCTTGAAGCCTCCAAAGCCTGTTCTTTCCAATTCATAATTTATTTGGGGATTAATTTATCCAAAGATAGTCATACAACACTGCCGGACGCAATCCTTTTTTCCCGATGGATTGGGTCATTTTTTCATTATCATACTGTGCCTTGCCCACTGCTACCACATTACCTGCAATGTCTTTTATCTTAATGATATCGCCTTTTAGAAACTCTCCTTCAACTTTTGTGATTCCTACAAAAAGAATAGATGACGCTTTTTCTGAAAGTAATGCTTTGCAGGCATTCTCATTGATGGTTATGGAACCTTTTGAAAATCCGTCACTATGGGCAATCCATTTTTTTATGCTTGACACCTCATGCTTGCTTGGAAGGAATGTGGTGCAGAGTGCTTTTGACTCTTTATCAAGCAAATCAGGCAGAATATTCTCTTTTTTACCGTTTGCAATTATTACTGTAATGCCCTCTGCCGCAACCTTGCGTGCAATGTTTGTTTTAGTCAGCATTCCTCCACGCCCAAAAGAGGATTTAGATGTTTGGATATATTTTGTAAGATTTTGACCTTCTGCCACCTCGGTAATAATCTTGGCATCGGGGTCTGACGGGTTAGAGGTGTAAATACCATCTATATTACTGAGGATTATCAATGCCTCTACATCCATCATAGTGGCTACCAGCCCACTTAACTCATCATTATCTGTGAACATAAGTTCAGTAAGCGATATGGTGTCATTCTCATTAAGAATAGGAATGACTCCATTTTGTAAAAGCCCTGTAATACAGTTCTTTTGATTAAGATAATGACTGCGTGTAGAGAGTGATTCCTTAGTGGTCAATACCTGTCCGCAACATATATTATGTTTTGCAAACAGCTCATAATAGATGTTTATAAGCCTCGCCTGACCTATTGCAGAAAAAATTTGACGCGCCGATACAGGGTCTGGTTCCTTTTCTAATTTTAATGTACTACGCCCCGATGCTACCGCCCCCGATGAAATGAGCACTATTTCAACTCCATTGGAGTGCAGGAGCGCCATTTGATTGACCAATTCTGACATACGGTCAGTATCAAGAGTACCGTCCGCATGTGTAAGAACATTGCTTCCTATCTTAACTGCTATACGACTAAAACGATACATTATTTATTCTCTTTATTTCTTATATCCACACGTTTTATTTTACCGCTTATTGTTTTTGGAAGTTCATCTACAAATTCCATTACACGTGGGTACTTATATGGTGCCGTAACTTGTTTTACATAATTCTGCAACTCTTTTATAAGGGCATCACCCGCTTTTGCCTTATAATCCTCTGCAAGCACTACTGTGGCTTTTACCACCTGACCCCTTATCGGGTCAGGAACCGCTGTAATGGCACACTCTACTACCGCAGGGTGAGATACAAGGGCACTCTCAACCTCAAAAGGTCCTATACGGTAACCCGATGACTTAATAACATCATCGTTTCTACCTACAAACCAAAAATATCCGTCCTCATCACGCCAAGCCTCATCACCTGTATGGTAAAGTCCGTTATTCCAGGCGGCTTCTGTCTTTTTATCATCTTTAAGATAACCCGTAAACAATCCGCATGGCTTTGCATCGTGTGTGGCACGTATCACTATCTCTCCACGCTCTCCCACCTCTGCCGATGTTCCGTCTTCTTTTATAATATCCACATCGTAACCTGGATTTGGACGACCCATAGACCCTGGTTTAGGCTCCATCCAAGGGGTAGTAAGAACAGTACATGTGGTTTCAGTCTGTCCAAAACCCTCTCTAAGCTTAACTCCTGTCAGTTTATAAAAATCCTCATATACGCTTGGATTTAACGCCTCGCCCGCTATACAACCCCATTTAAGCGATGATAAGTCATACTTGCGTAAATCCTCTTGAATCATAAATCTGAATATGGTAGGAGGGGCACAGAACGATGTAATCTTGTAATCCTGTATCATCTTCAGCATATCTGACGGAGTGAATTTCTCGTGGTCATAGATAAAGATGGTGGCTCCAGCTATCATCTGCCCGTAAAGTTTCCCCCATACTGCCTTCCCCCAACCTGTGTCAGCCACTGTAAGGTGTAGGCTATCTTCCTTTAGATTATGCCAATAACAACCTGTAACAATGTGCCCAAGCGGATAAAGAAAATCATGTGCCACCATTTTAGGTTCTCCCGTTGTACCTGATGTAAAAAACATAAGCATTACATCAGAGTTCTCGTTAACCTTTGCAGGTTTCACAAATTTATTTGCCTTTTTAATGCCCTCTGTAAAGTCATCAAAATCATCGGGTACTATAGGTCCTACAGATATTACATGCTCTAATGTAGGGCAATCTGGCTTAGCCTCACTTACGTGATTAAGAATAACCTGCTCTCCTACACACACTATTGCCTTAATATCTGCTTCATGACAACGATAAACAATATCCTTCCCCGTAAGCAGGTGAGTTGCAGGTATGACTATCGCCCCTATCTTGTGCAGCGCAAGTATTGAAAACCAAAACTCATAACGCCTTTTAAGTATAAGAAGAACCTTATCTCCTTTGCCTATTCCAAGTGATTGGAAATAAGATGCGGTGCTGTCTGTCTTCTCTTTCAGCATCTCGTAGGTAAAATCAATATGCTCTCCTTTGTCATTAGTCCAACACAACGCAATTTTATTAGGTGCCTCAGCCGCCCATGCGTCCAACACATCGTATGCAAAATTAAAGTTTTCAGGAACCCTTATCCTGAAATTCTTTTCAAAATCCTCTTGGGAGGTAAACTCTGTCTGTGATAAAAATCTTTCTAACATCTTCTACAATATTATGGCAAGAAAATGGGCTCTCTTGCCGTCCAACGCTTTCATTCCATGAGGTTTTGTAGCATCAAAATATACACTGTCCCCCTCTTCCAGTATAATCTCTTTACCGTCTATGCTCAGCAACATTCTGCCAGATTCAACCAAATTGAACTCTTGACCTGGATGTGAATTCAAAGTTATTTCTCCATCTTTGGGCTCCACCGATACAAGGAACGGGGTTGCCTTTGCATTACGGAAACCACCTGCAAGATTCCTATATTTGTATGCCTTAGTACGCTCTACTATTACACCTCCACCTTTTCTTGTAACAAAAAAAGTTTGTGCGTGAGTCTCATCTCCGTTAATCAACACTGCAGTGTCCATATTGAAAACATCTGCCACATTACATAGATAGTTCATAGGAATATCCACATTACCACTCTCATATTCTAAATACAAATCTGTGGTAATACCTGTTTTTTTCGCCATTTCATCGGCGGAATAATCAACTGCTTCTCTTAATCCGCACAGCCTTTGGGCTATTTCTGAAATCTGTTTATTTATCATATTTTTTTTAACTGAAATGTTAAACTTTTGCATATTTGGGGCAAAGTTAGTAAAAAGTTAAAACTTTTTCATACCTTTGTACTCGTTTTTTATTATTATTTTGTAGTGATTGTGTGTAAACATTCTTTGTTTTTACTGATTTTGCCCATTATAACCGTATGTGCATCTGCTAAAACAGAGCCCATAAAGTTTGCTGATTTTGAAAGTTGGACCTCTCGTGAGGTTAAGGAATCGGGGCTGATAGGTGGCAAAACAAAAACAATTTATGTCATAGGTCCTGAAGAACATTTTACCATAGAACAGCTTGCACCATATAACTATAAGGCTCGCACCCCTTGGACTTCATCAAATATATATGCCAAAGTGGCGGGTATTATAAAGGCAAGCAACTCTGTTGAACCTGAAAAAAGGGAGAGTGGTGGCACCTGTTGTCGTTTGGACACCAAGTTTGATGGGGTAAAGGTATTGGGAATGATAAATATAAATGTGCTGGTAACGGGCAGTATATTTACAGGACAAACCATTGAGCCTATCAAGAGTGCTAACGACCCTTATTGCAATTTGGATTTTGGAATTCCTTTTAATCGCAAGCCAAAGGCACTTATACTTGATTACAAGTGTAAGATTTCTAAAAGGAATTATGTGGAAAAATGGCCTGGTATCGGGCATAAGACTATAGATGGAATACAAGATAAGGCTGAATTCTGGGTCTATTTACAAAAAAGGTGGGAAGATGAGGACGGCAATATTCACGCTTTGCGTATAGGTACCGCACGTGAGCAGTTAGACCACGACGTTCTGGAATGGCAGAACGGACATCGGATTGAAATCCACTATGGGGATATAACTAAAGCCCCCTATTATAAAGACTATATGGGATTAGACACTCCATGCAGGACTTTGAATAGCAAATGCAAGATGGTGCCCATTATTGAAGAGGGTTGGGGAAATGAATGGGATACGCCAACACATGTGATTGTAATGATTACAGCTGGCAACCAAGGGGCATTTGTAGGCACAATAGGAAACTCTTTATGGGTGGATAACATAAAATGGGAATTTTGATAACACTAAATACCTTAAGATATGCAACTGTCTTTAGAAAGCTTTAATTTTCTGCTCTTTATTGTGAGCATCATCGGTTTGGTTGTATTTGTATGTCTCTATTTTGTGGAGGCTGGATACGGCAAGATGATTAGTGACAAATGGGGTCCTGCCATCAACAACAAAGCGGCTTGGGTTGTTATGGAATGCCCGGTTTTCTTTGTTATGCTTTATTTGTGGGCAAATTCATCTCGTACCTTTGAAATTACACCGCTTGTAATGCTGCTTATTTTTGAGCTTCACTATTTCCAGCGTTCCTTTGTTTTCCCGATGCTTCTTAAAGGCAAAAGCAAAATGCCTATAGCAATTATGCTTATGGGTGTTATATTCAACATTATGAATGGTTATATTCAGGGTTATTGGATTTTTTATCTTGCACCCGATGACCTCTATACAATAGATTGGCTTACCACACCGCAATTCATAATAGGCACCTGCATATTCATCGTAGGTATCTGCATAAATTGGAACTCAGACAAGGTTATCAGAAATTTACGCAAGCCAGGTGATACCAAGCACTATCTTCCTAAAGACGGCATGTACAAATACGTATGCTCCGCCAATTATTTTGGAGAGATTTTAGAATGGCTTGGATGGGCAGTCCTAACATGGTCTTGGGCAGGTCTTATATTCCTGTGGTGGACATGTGCCAATTTAGTTCCAAGGGCAAATGCCATTTATGAAAAATACAAGGTTGAATTTGCCGATGAATTTGATGAAAAGAGACTAAAGAGAGTCTTCCCTTTTATATATTGATAAACTATTAATCACTATGAGTGAACTTTTTACACCTTTCAAATTGGGACCTATTACCCTCAGAAACCGTACAATCAGAAGTGCGGCTTTTGAAAACATGTGTTATGATAACAAGCCATCTCAGGATTTGTTTAATTACCACACTAGTGTAGCCAAAGGCGGCATTGGTATGACAACCATTGCCTATTGTGCTGTAAATAAAAGCGGTGTCTCTTTTAAAGGGCAACTATGGATGCGTCCTGAGATTATACCTGATTTAAAGAAACTTACAGATGCCATTCACGCAGAAGGAGCTAAAGCAAGTATTCAACTTGGTCACTGTGGCAATATGACACACTTCTACACCTGCGGATGTCTGCCTGTCGGAGCATCATCGGGATTTAACTTATACTCTCCAACCCTTGTAAGAGGACTTAAAGTTTCAGAAATAAAATCTCTTGTAAAAGATTTTGGTAAGGCTGTGGATATGTGCCGCGAGGCTGGATTTGACTGTGTAGAGATACACGCAGGACACGGATACCTTATTTCACAATTCATTTCTCCATATACAAATCATCGCCACGATGAGTACGGAGGAAGCCTTGAGAACCGTATGCGATTTATGAAAGAGGTGCTTGCAGAGGTTATGGAGCATGCCAAAGATGATATGGCGGTGGTTGTAAAGACCAATATGTTTGACGGTTTCAAGAGTGGAATGCAACTGCCAGACTGTATTACAGTAGCCAAAGAGATAGAGAAAGCTGGCGTTCATGGCATAGTGTTAAGTGCTGGTTTTGTAAGCAAAGCCCCTATGCACGTAATGCGTGGTGCAATGCCTCTTAAAACTCTTGCATACTATATGGACCCATTGCGTTTCTGGTGGCTTAAACTAGGACTTAAGATGGCTGGCAGAATAATGATTCCTACAGTACCGTTCAAAGAGACATACTTCCTTGAAGACGCTATAAAATTCCGTAAAGAGATTAAGTGCCCTCTTATATATGTGGGCGGCGTTGTCAGCCGTGCAAACTGCGAGACCGTACTTGACAACGGGTTTGAACTCATACAAATGGCACGTGTGCTTGTAAACGACCCTGAATTTGTAAATCACATGAAAAATTCAGACGACAGCTACCATAGCACATGCAAACACTCAAACTACTGCATAGGGCGTATGTACACCCTTGAAATGAAGTGCCACCACTGCGTAGAGAACTTGCCAAAGAAACTGCAGAAAGAGGTGGAAGAGGCAGAAAAGCATTAAGAATCTTTACCTAACATATTAAAGGTCATTCTATGATAAGGCGATACACCGTATCGCCTTATTGCTTCTCTATGAGCCTTAGTAGGATACCCTTTGTTAATATCCCAACCATACTGCGGATACTCTGAGGCAAGAGATTTCATATAATCATCACGATATGTCTTGGCAAGCACAGATGCAGCCGCTATAGACATATATTTGCCGTCTCCCTTAACTATAGTGTTATACGGAATACCTGTTGTGTTGTAAAACCTATTGCCATCAATTATCAGATATTCTGGTTTAACTTTAAGAGCGTTTATGGCTCTGGTCATAGCCACTATAGAAGCCTTTAGAATATTCATTCTGTCTATCTCCTCTGCCGTAACCACACCTATCGCCCACGCTACAGCCTCAGCCTCTATTACAGGTCTTAGGGAATATCTCTGCTTCTCTGTAAGCTGCTTGGAATCATTAAGCAGTTCATTCTTAAAATCAGGCGGCAATATCACTGCCGCTGCATATACAGAACCTGCAAGACAGCCCCTGCCAGCCTCATCGCAACCGCACTCTATAACACCCTCTTTGTAGTATGGAAGTAACATTGGAGATGAATTTTACATCTCCAAAGTTACTGCTTTTTTCTTAAATATCAATATTTATCCTGCTCCACTTACTCCATAAGCCTAAAGAATCTTTTGCCCTTACATAAATAACATGCGTACCCGATGTCTGGAACGCGTGCTTAACAACATTTAATGGGGTTGATATTATATATGTTCCTTTTATACCAGCCATACCTGGATTTAACAAATCTTTAGGGTTATCCTGATTTTCATAACCAGATTTCATA
Source organism: Paludibacteraceae bacterium (assembly GCA_024405815.1). Taxonomy (GTDB): domain Bacteria; phylum Bacteroidota; class Bacteroidia; order Bacteroidales; family Paludibacteraceae; genus Enterocola. The sequence goes on from JAKSNX010000010.1 coordinate 18,178, forward strand.
ATAGTAGGCTCGCCATCTATTAAGTACTCATACGCTACAACCTCATCTGAATCAGAGTCTGTGGTTCCTACTGCACTGATTGAATATTCCATTGCCTGAATTTGAGTTACACTTATTACAGGAATAGGAGGATTGTCATCATAATCAGTAATATTTATAACAGCCTCTCCACTATCGCCGTAATAATCAGTAACAACTATTTTAATTGTCATTTTAACCACTCTGTCATTCAATGTATTCTGCGGCAATGTATCCTCTATAATCAATTTCCTTGCATCATTGTCTATTGAGCACTTAATGTATTCTGGAACGGATTGTTCACTGAAAACCATATGCTTAACATCCATTCCATTTTGAATATAATCATCAGTATAATCAAAATAAACAACCCTTTGCTCCCCATGCCTCAAAATTACCTGAGTATCAGATTTCTTGTCGTCAAATTTTCTGGCTTGAGTATTTACATATATGGTAGGAACCTGATTGAATTTATGAAATAAATCATTACGCGTTTCACACGAAACTACTGCCAATAAAATAAATATAGCAACATATACTTTTATTAAAATATTTAACGCTTTCATTTTCTGTATCATTTAATAAGTCTTACTATTCTGTGAATTTGATTGCCGTTATCTTCTGCATCTAATAACAGATTTGAAACTCCATCTGGCAATTCATTATACGATATTGTATGATTATTTTCTGCAAAATTTTCCTGCATAACCTGCCCTAAATGGTTTATCAACGTGTACTTAAATACACCCTTTGAATATAATATTTTTATATCCTCGCCATTTGTTATGGTAGGATATACCTCAAAATCAGCTGCTGAACCATTATATAATTGAGGCACTCTTTCTTCTTCAAAATATGAATTCATATTAGCATTTTTCATTGATGATGATTGTATATAAATATTGTCAGCGGTAATTTGTGATTCACACCCAAGTTCATTTTTTGCAGTCAGGCGAATCTTATTCTGTCCTGGATTGTATAGATAGCATACTGGCGACTCAAGATATGACACTAATCCCTCCACCTCATTACCTGTATAATATTGCAACTCCAAATTCCATAAATAACTATCCGCTTGAGTGCTATTATTGTTCAGGACAAATCTTGTACCACTTTGAAAATAGAACTTTTCATCGGGATATTCCAATATATTTCTTGTAACACCATCAGCTGTAATGGAAAAATGAGGATGAACATTAACTACCTCTATGGGTATTACTATAGTTTTTGTTTTAGCTTTTGATATTGTATCCTGTCTATATACAGATACATTAAAATTTGACTTAGTATTATACAAACTACAATATTTATCCATTTCACCAGAAGGAATTACAGTAACCGCCGTATCGCTGGCCGTCCACACAAAACGGGTGGCATTCTTTATTTGCTCATCAGGGTCATACTTTGTAACGCATAAACCAACCACAGCACCGGCACATCCTCCATTATTATATATGTCCACATCGTCAGCCTTTAATTCTTCTATTATGTTAATTGTCAGAATATTACTTGTATCAGATACTTGCGTAAGAAAGTCATTCCCAACCCTTGAATATACAATTCTTGCCACTTGATACATCCTGTCCATTGTAAGCACACCAGACTTCAAAGAGACTTCGGTATCATCATTACCTGAGACTTCAATATCTGGAACCAATTGCTGCCAAATGCCTCCTGACTCCCTATATATGTAACGGTAAACATACTTGAACTCATTTTCTGACGAAGGAACACCATACCCACCTTTTATTTTATATCCCTTTATTGCCGGCGAATTTGCACTCTCAATAGCATAAACCTCACTTTTATTAGCATTTGCAGCCGCCGCAAACGCAATTTTATTATCCTCTATTCCATCAAAAAACACCAGTTCCAATTTAACGCTGTCACTTAAGCATTTTGTATCAAGGTTTTGCTTCATTATATAGAAATCTAAAATGGTGGCTTTTGAATTGGAAACAGGCAATATTGTTGAATTTATATCTGTAAAATTATTCCATGAATTTGAAGTCATATACTTCTCTTTGGCATCTGCAATAAGGGAGTCATTTGTGTTGTCTTCTTTGACACGACACCATGCCCTCAATGCATCCAATCCCGTATTATCAACACTAGTTCCTGTTTCAGCCTCATAATCCCATTTTAAACTTTTCATAAATGATATGATTTTAGTTCTTGACATTGTAGTAAAATCTGTTACAGTTACGGTAGGCTCTAAATATGGAACAACACACCGATAGCGGTACTCATATTCATTATCACCTTTTTCAAACAATGATATGGTAGGACTATTACCTCTTTTACATAGTAGCTTGACCTTGTTTTCTGTTTCATTTCGCTCTGCAATCACCACATTTGAATATATATCACTTTGATTTATAATCTCTTCATTATTCGCTATTACATAAACATCCTTATATATTGAATCATTACACCACAATATTACACATCTGTAGCCAATTGTCTTTCCAGAATAATTCATTATATATGAATTCGTAGTTGAAACAAGTTTCCCTACAGCCCCGTCTTTCAGTTCATATATTTTATAGTCAGAAATCTCCGCTAACATATTTATTTTATCTGAACTTACATTTGTTGAGTTCCTTAACTTAAAGGAAATTTTTTTGTTTACAAGTACATCACCCTTACATAATCTCTGCTCAAGAGGAAACGTTGAAGGGGAGAATGCAATATTCTCTTCATCCAAAATAGGAGTTGGAATATATGTGTAGTAATCCTTGGAAACTATAGAAATATAATACTTATCATCAATCTTATAGTTATATAATGAACTGTATTCATTAGATGCAAAAGACCTTAAAATCACTTTTTGTCTAAACTGTGCCTGATTCCTGTTTTTTAAAATTGTGGATTTGAGCAAAATATCTTTATTCGGGTCAATGACAACAGCAAAATTCAGGCTATTCCTGTCTATTATATATTTTGAAAATGTTTTTTTATCAAGAGGTTCCCAATCAGTACCATTAAATGAGACTTCCCATATATATTCAGGATTATACAACGTCTCCGAATAATTGGCAGCCTTAATTGAATAACCTTTTAAGTGTATATAATCGCCTTCCTTAAAAAGAGAATCTGTTATACACGTCATTTTAGGAAGCTTCTCAGACTCACTTAATGATGTCAATGTAGCGGCACTGACAACTTCAAACTCAAGTATATTGCTGACAACACCTTTACCTGTGGCTATATCTGAATCATAAGTTGGTCCATAAAACGAATACCCCAAAGCATAAAAATTCTCATACTTTGAATAATTGTCAATAGTAAAACTGGTATTATATATGGCAGAATTCTGTATCTTTATAACAGACCCTGTCCCATATCCTTTTTTTGAATATTTGTCAACATTAGATAAATCCCTTAGATGAAACGTTCTGTTCATTCTGTAATCTGTTGATTTGGATAATGCAAAATTTTCAACTGTATTTTCATCATAAGTTGTCATGCCTGTATCTATTGAACGCTGCATAATGTTAGTCCTTCGCCAATAACATTTTTCCTGTACTGAATAACCTTTTCTTTTAAGAAATGATTGCTGAACTGAATTATCATTTAGAAATTCAAAAGTAGGTTCATCTATGTTACTGCATTTTTTAGAACATTGATTATCCAAAAAACCGCACCCTGACCATTCTGTTACTGTGGATGCTACTTTTGTAGGGAAAGAAGATGACCCGATAGAAGCCAAATACGCTCCAGCTCCATAAGAATATACTATCGAAGTCCCAGAAATAGACATTTTTTTTGTTGGTAAATTCATTGTATCGGCGATTACCGATATAACAGCATCTGGGTGATTATAAATCAAATATCTATCTCCAGTACCAGTATTATATAATGGATTAAAAACACCATTGACATTTATCACAGAATTAGATACAACTGATGGTATTTTAAATTTTGGAGTTACACCTGTAGATGTATTTTCTATATATACAGTTTGCGGTTTTACATATTTCGTTGCCTTAATATTATCTGACTCAGAGCTACCGTCATCAGCAATAGGTACTGCGGTAAACGTATATTCAACCTTTAACTTATATTCTTTATTCGAGGATAATTTACTGACATCAGCAATCATTGATTCTTTAAACAGATATGAACACTCATTAAAATTATAACTAGAAATATCATAAGGACGTATTGATATATCTTTTACATCAATGTATCCATTATCAAGCCTTAAATCCGTAATCTCATAATAAGTGGTGGAAGCTGCAGACGCATAAAATACTTTCCTTTCATATTTGATTCCCACTACAGTCCAAGAGCCTTCACCCACCATAATAAAGTTAGAACTTATATTACTCCATAACAATTTCAGAGAGACAGAAAAATCCAATTTGCCATCAGTAATAATCTGTTTGTTTAGTGATATATACGAATCTGTACTCTTCGGCATCTTAGAGATTAACTCATTAGCTTTCGGATAATTATACACAAAATCTATATTTGCAAAAGATACATTAGTTATAGTCAATACAACTAGTGTAAATAATAATTTTTTCATAATTCAACTTATTTAAAGTTATACTTAATTCCTAAAGAAAATAGCGGATGAAAATAATTATAGCCACCCGTATTATAAAAACCCCAATCCCAACCCTGCTGTGCCTGCAGCACAAATGAAAGTTGCGGAATTGCATAAAATTCAAAATTCACACCTAAATCCAGACCTAATACAAATCCCGATGTCTTTTTATCTATATCCTTATTTTCCCAATTATCATAACCCATATTTATATCTCCTATAAGATGAAGATAAAACCATGACGCAGGGTGCCAAACACTACATTCAACCCCAGGATATACCTTGATTCCCCAGAAATCTGCATTTTGAAATTTTCCTTTCTCAAAATCCACATTTGCAAGAAACGACCATCTTTTGGAAAAATGGTATTGATACAATATTCCTACATCAAATGTCTGTCCTAAACCCGTTCCCGCCCTGAACCCGATGGCATTCATACCCTTGATATGAGATATTGATGACTCTGCATAAGCGGGGGAAACACAAGAGCCCAACAACACTGCCATTAACAAATAAATTAAAATTCTCTTCATATTTAATAATAATTAGTATAATGCCTCGGCCTTTAATAGTTCCTTATCAGTTATTGGAAAAGAGAGATGCCTTCCTCCGTTTTTCTCAAACATCTCAAAAAAAACTATCCTATTAGCCGATATTGTAAACCTTGAAAAAAACATAATTATGGATTCTGATTCACCAGCCTTTAAAATGGAAGAAGACTCTGCCTTAGAAAAATAAATGTAAACTGGTATCAATTCCTCCTCTTGGATTGCAGTGGTCTTAGAAGTATTCTTATCCCTGACATATCCTTTTATAAAGTCCATCTCATACTCTATTTTACCAAAATTCTGAACATCAAACCTTATTGCCAACATATCGTTATATGAGTATATTCCAGACACCGCAAAAACCATTTTAGAACTAACCACACCAATGTCATTAAGAGATGGCCTTGCCTCTACAAGTTTTTTGGCAAAAGAATTCATCTGCTTGTCATTAACTGAGTTACTTTTAAAAATGGCTTGCGATGACTGTTCCTCATCTTCGGCTGACGACAGCCTTACTGACAATCGTTTAGGAGAAGTATCAGGATTTACAATGAAGGTATATATATAGCCACTTTCTGTTATAAGATGAAGATTAGTCTCCTCAAAATCTGACTCTGTTGCTTTTGCTTTAATGATGTTATCAATTTTTTCTGCATAATCCGCTATTATCATATTACTTCCCAATACAATATCTGTAATCTTTTCATCGCAGATAAAATGTGTTGTCTTATCGTATGAAAACCCGATGGAATCGATAGAAAATGATTCTCCTTCCTCTTGCCATACATATTTTTCAGGTGAATCTGAATACGAAACACTAAACTGATGATAGCCTCCATCAGAGGTCACCACTGATAATGTTGATTCCGTAAAATTTGGAATAGAGCTTTGTATCTTTAACATTTTTTCTGATGACAAACGCTCTCCAATAATGGCACTACTTCCAAAATCAACGTATTTGACATCACTTGAAAATTTAAGTATTACGCAATGTTTGCTGTCCAATTGCAGTAGCTCAGAATCATCAGCATATATAAAACTTAATGGTGACGCAATAACAGCAAAAAATACTAAATACAATTTTAACTTTTTCATTTTATTCTTTTTATAGTTACTGAATAGTTTGATGAAATGGATATTTTTGACTCTCTTATAGAACCCTGTACAGCACTCTTGATAACCTCCCCTATGGATGATATGGTGGAATTTATCATCTTGCTTTTAGAGCCTACCTTTATATCAACATCTCCAACAGCGGCAGATGCCGCTTTAGATTTTGTATCACTAACAATATTATCTGGCACGTATATCCCTTCAAAACCATCGCTATCATAAACAGTGCCTTTAAACTGCAGAATTTTATTTCTGTAATTAATATTTTGAATCTTAATTATTCCCCTTCCACTTCCAAATGTTAGTTTCCCATAAACAAAAGTATTCTTAGGAACACTAACTCCATCCAACACTAACTCCTCCAACAACCTTAATTTAACTATTGAGCCTGATTTAATATTTTTATGGTCACCATGAACTACAGCCCTTACATCACTTTCAAAACCATCGGACTCGGAATCCAGTCCATAAAAACCGCCCGTTTTTGAAGATATTGGTTCTTCTGTTTCTGCTACCAATTCCAACTCATCTGTTTCTTCTTTATGGTTTTCATATTTAGTATATCCGTAATCAGAAAGATTAACACCAAGTTCCTTCTCCAATTGAGCCCGTTTTCTTCTCATTATCGCATCTTTTTTATCGCTTTTATTCTCCGTTTTGCGCATTTTTACATCCTCGCTAATGCTTGGATTTGATACTTTATGAATTTGGCGGACTTGAGAATTTTCACGGGCTCCTATTGAAGAGTCTTTTACCTTACTCTCTATTATATTGAATGAATTTTGTTGCATCATCTCCCTGTGACTCTGTTCCTGATTTCTAATTTCCTCTTTCTTTTCAGCATCAAATCTATTTGAAGCCAAATCCACTTCTTTAGAATCGGGTATATCCATATTAATATCATACGTTTTTTCCATAGCATTGACATTTGTCTGAGTACCTCCACCCAATACAAAAAAAGATACAATAACCAATACTAACGCAAACAGCGAATATATATGAAGTGACCTCTCTTTTCTGCTCATATTATATTTTATTTACAAGTTTAAAATATGCGATAACCATTTGTAGTAACAGTATTACCATGCAAATAATAAATACACAAACTAAAACACGTCTTCTTTTGGAGACATCGATTCCGTTCAAATAAGCACTGCATCTATCACTGATGCTTTTTATAAAAAACTCTATACGCTCTCTATAGTATTCCTTTTTGCTTTTCATTTATTTACAACTGAAATATCACTGTTATCCAATATTTTCCATTTCTCTATAACAAATCCATGAGGATTATTATCTGACCTGGCACACGATACCAACTCACACTGCGTTTCCAAGTTTCTGTATGTTATATTAGAACTTCTTACAATTGCGGTCTTCCCGTAGTAGTAGGCTCTAAACGGATACGAATCAATATCAACTATTACACTGTCTGTTTGAATCTCACAATTAATCCCTGCTGCAATAACCTTATCGTAAAAGCCATCCTCTTTTAAATTCATATATTGCTCGTATGCCTCATTACCTGCTAATGCCAAAGCCTGAACCAATCTTTGTTCAATTGAACTTTTATCCGGTGAAATGGTAAAAAAATACTCATGAAACAATTTTACGTGAGCCCTTGCTTCTGCAGGTCTGTTTTGATTTACATCTTGTTGTAAGGCCATAAGTAATGAAGCTCCGCCATCAAGTACATATATCTTTTCTCTCTGCCTTTCTGCAAATTGAAATGATTTCCAAACAGAATATACCGATACAGAAATTGCTATCCCTGACATAAGTATCATAAAAATTCTGACAAGAGAGAATGCTGACTGAATATTTTGAAGACTTTTAAACATATTTTTTATTTATTACTTACTGGTTGTTGTGCTTGTTGTTGATTCACTGCTGGTTGCTGTGATTGCTGCTGATTACCGCCGAAATTTCCTATTCTGGTTGCCGCTAAACCACCACCTACACTAAATGCGGCTGCCAAACCACCAGAACCATCTCCACGCAATATCCAATTTGCAAATGTAGGAACATGAGAATATAGCATAATGGATATAATGCCAAGCAACATTCCACATATTTGTATCATCATTGTATTACCGTCTATTGTTGCCAAAGTTGCATCTGCTGTAGTTTGTTGCAAGATTTCATTCATTGATGAGGTGCCTGGAGCATAAAGGCACTCACTAACTATCATAGATTGAACAAAACCTATTATATTGCATATAGGAATATAGAGGCTTACATTGATATACTGAGCCACCCATGCCTTAAAATTTTTCTCAAAGCCAGGTATCACTGACAAAGCCAACGCAAACGGACCAATCAACACCAATACAATCTTTGCTGTAACTACGTAAACCTTATAAAAATAAACCGTAGCCATAGTGAAAATATCAACAGTAATACTGCCTAAATCTATCAGAAATTTAAAAATTGTATCAGAAAGACTACCTATAGAATTCATCAGGTTATCCTTAATTTCCCCAATGTTTTTGCTGATAGTACGCCAAACGCTCAGTTTCTCTTCTGATTTACTGGCCTCTGCCTCTGCCTTTGCCTGCATTTCCCTCACTTTTTTCTGCATTTCAAAATATTCCGAGTATGAGGACTGCACTTTATCTGTAGCCGACTCCTTTACAAAAACAGTAGCGGCCTCTATAGGCTTTACCAATGAATCCAACACCTTAGTAAACCCTGTAAAGAATATTATTACCAACCCTATGGCAAAAGGTCTTAACATACTGTAAAAATCAATGGGGTCTCCTTTTGCCCAAGATTTCCATAGTTTTGAACCTATATACAACAATGCTGCAAATCCACATATAAGCTGAGCTGTAGATGAAAGCATATCAGCATAATCTACCGCTGTTGAATATACATTATCCAGACCTTTGGTAATGGATTCTCCTAAGTTTGATACTATTTCTAATGCGTAATTCATAAATTTTTAAAATGAGAATGTCATTGCCTGTATTTTCATATTATCCAACCCACTCATAAAACCATCTTTTATCTCTTTAGAAATGCTTAACTCGTAAGCCTTATCTATTGCCTCTTCTAATGCCAACACCTCACCCTCAATTTTAGATAGAATCTCTATCCTTTCAAAATCTGAGAAATCAGCATCGTTGGCTCCATTTTTAGCCATTTCAACACCAAATTTTATACGTTCCGCCGCAGCCGTTCCCAAATTCATAATAGAAGATATGATATTTATTTTCTCCGTCATTGTCAGTCCGTCCATCTCATTGACTCTATTTATGTATTTCTCCATTTTATCAGCAATTCTTAACTCTGATTCTGTGATGTTGACTAACTGACGTGATGCCTTTATAAACTCACTAACCTTCCTAAGTTTATCCGCAGATTCTTTTGTAAGCTCAAAAAGCCTACTCATATTTTCTGCATTGTCAGCAATATCCAAACTTTGAGATATGGATTCCTCCATCTCTTCAAAAAATAACGCAATTCTTTGTGCCATTGATGTAGGGTCTGTTACCACTGCTTGTGGAACAGCGTAACTTGAAACCGCCAACAATAATACTAATAGGTGAAATTTTTTCATAATCGTTTGTCTGTTAAGATATTAATTGCATCAATAAAACTACCTGTCTCTTTTGCTTTTTGTAAAACCGTCTCCTTTTCCTTTTTTTCTGTTGTGTATGTAAGGTATTCTGCTTTAGAGACCTCAACTCCATACACCGATGTCAAATTCCCGTTTAGCGTTATGAAGACCTCTTTATACGGGGATCTACCTTCTACCTTAATGTCTTTGTTTATTGACAATGCTATTGCTGTCTCCTTATCACTTAATGCCAAAACTTGTTTTATATCATCAAATTTATTGGCATATTTACGCTGGTCCAGCAGTATCTTACAATCCGCATTTGATATTATCGTATTTTTAATTATCTCATTACCTACAATATCATCTACCTCTTGTGTTACCACTATAGCCTCTCCAAAATGTTTTCTTACTGTTTTATAGAGATATTTTATAAATTGTGCGGTTCCGCTTTTTGATATCGCTTTCCAAGCCTCCTCTATCAGTATCATCTTACGTGCCATTGCAAGTGAAGGATGCCTCATTTTAGATATAAAAGTATCCATAAGCATTAATGTCACTACAGGGAATAAAGTCTTATGGTCTTTTATACTATCTATTTCAAACACAATAAAACGCTTGTCAAGCAAATCTGCATTTTCTGTTGCGTTCAGTAAAAAATGATACATTCCATCAACATAATATGGACTTAGAACTTGAAGCAGGTTATCAATATCAAAATTATATTTATCTACCCCCTTTGACATTAAGTATTCTCTATATTGATTATCCAAATACTTATAAAATGTATCAAAACATGGGAATTGACCACTTGAAGATATAAAATCCAAATAATTGTTTATTGCCACCGCAATATGTGTCTCTTCTGCTTTAGTTATTTGTTCACTATCATTTTTCCATAAACAAAAAATCAATGATGCCAATTGTTCCCTTTTTTCTACAGAATATACTCCGTCTGCAACATAAAAAGGGTTGAACGCAATAGGATTCTCTTCTGAATACTGGAGGTAAATACCATCCTCGCCTTTTGTGGTTTCCTGTATCATTTTTGTCAAACCTTGGTAACTGTCACCAACATCTACAATTACCACATGTGCTCCATGTTCATAATAATGCCTGACCATGTGGTTGGTGAAAAATGATTTCCCTGTACCTGAGGGACCAAGTATAAATTTGTTCCTATTGTCAGTCCAACCCTTCTGTCTTGGATAATCTGATATGTCAATATTTAATGGCTTACCAAAAATTCTATCACATAAGCGTATGCCAAAATCACTGCCCACTGACTTAATATTGCTCTCGTTATAAATAAAACAGCAAGCTTGTTCCAAAAAGGTAAGAAATGTCATCTCTGATGGAAACTGCGATGACGCCCCTGGAATACCTCCCCAAAATATCTGAGGCAAAATGCCCGATGTCTTTGAACCCGTACAATCCATATTTGCAAGAACTGAACCCACCTTTGTGTTTTTTTTAAGCAATCTCTGATAGTTTTTATCCCACAATAGTATATTTGCCGCAACCTTGACTGACCTTCTGGCATTTATTACACTCTCATTGAGATACATGTCATTAAACTGCTTATTTATTGCATTCTCCCTGGAAATTCTTGATAAAGATTGCTGCTCCCTACCTCTTCTCTCAATAGCCTTAATAGTGTTCTTATGAGAGACTAGAAAGAAGTATTGATTGTATATATGGTCAAACGGAATGTCAAAACCCAATGAGTGAGTATATCCTATTGGAAAATATGTGTTCTCTGTTGAAAATTTATCATGCTTCTTATATGTAAAAACCTCGGAGGGAAGCTGGTCCAAATCAGAAATTGAAAAGCAACTGAGATATTTATCTCCCACTTTTGTGTCCATCTCATTAGAAACTATATCACATAGTGTATAACCCGATGTCTCACCTAATGATAGTGTTAGATATTGCTCTATTATTCCATATTCATTATGGGTACCCAACATCTCATCCTTCCCTATTCTACGCACCCCTATTCCATTCTCTTCCAAAATTCCGCAAAAACGGTTTACAGCATCTGAAAACGATTTTATTATAGTGGAATCTAAAACATCTTGATTGACCAAACTACCTGCACACAATGCCGAAAATTGGCTGGTAGTTGAAATATTTTTAGCGGATGATTTTGTAAGATACAGAAAGCAGCAATGCCTGATAGACTTTCTACCCATAAAATGATTATCAGAAGCCGTAGAGAGAAATGTTTTTTCTCCCGATGAACTAGCCTTAAATTCATCAGTGAAAAACCAATCCTGTTTATGAACAATGGAATTGTCTGGCAAACATTTCAGTGCCCTTACCCAAGTTTGATGCAATGAGTCAAAATTCTCTTTGCCTAAAGAATAGACCTGTGGCAAATTAAGATAAAATGGTACTGTAATGTCCGCTGTCTTGCTGATAAGACAGCCTTCTTCCCAGCATAACAGCGGCAGACATTTCTCAATATCTTTGGATTTAATTTTCATTTTTATCTCCAATTATTCTGTAAAGTCTTTTATGAATAGAGATTCTGTCGGGCGTTGCTTTTGCGGCATAAAATTGGACCAACCCTCTTTCTCCGAATTTATTATTAAGATAAAAACATAAAGATACATTGATGACAAGACATAGTATTGCAACTATAAGAGACGGAACTTGACCCACAATAAATGATAGGATAAAAAACACAACAAATGCCGCCACTATACCTATAACCGCATATATGAAGTATTGAGCCCTTAACCCCTTAACCTCCACTGATTTTCCTACTCCCTTATTTATTGAATACCTTGCCATCCGACACTATGTTATGAACCTAAAAAGAATGCACGTATAGCGGTAACGGCTATTACTGCAAACACACAACTTCCGAACCAAGAAGCGGCGGTACGCGTGGTATCAGGACTGCCCGAAGACCACTTACTATAAACTTTTACCGCACCAATGAACCCGACAATTGCACATACTACGTAAAATAGTGTAGTGATTGGTTCAATGTAGGACTGAATCTCTGAATTGGCTTTCTCAATGGCGGCAACACCATTCCCTTGTGCCATTGCCACAACACTTGAAAACGTGGCAGTTAATACGAACATTAATTTTCTTTTCATTTTATTATTATTTTTAAAATGGTATATCATCTGAAAATTCATCCTCAACCTCAGCATCAAACTGTTTTTTCAACTCCTCTTCACGCTCTTTATCGGGTTTGGAAAAGTAGTGAAACCATACATATACTGAAATGTTAAATAATATATATATAGTAACTACTATAATTAAGAATATATATACATTTATGTACTGCAATCCAAACATAAAACGCCATTTTTTGAATCGGTTGAACGATGCAAAGTAACGGCGAATTATTGAATTAATCAACACTAAATCAAAACTTTAACATTTTTTAAAATTTGGCAAAAAAAAATTGTAACTGGCAGTTACAATTTTATAACTGCCAGTTACAATTTAGTGCAATTTTATGTTAAAAAATGTTAAAAAAAGAAGAGGTAAGCAACAAAAATTGCGGCAATTACACCCATTAAATCTGCAAAAAGTCCGGCGCCGATGGCATATCTTGTCTTTTTTACGCCAACTGAACCAAAATATAGAGCAACAATATAGAAGGTAGTATCGGCTGCTCCCTGGAACAAACAACTAAGTCTGCCGGCAAAGGAATCGGGTCCAAAGGTTTTCATGCACTCTACCATCATGGCTTTGGCTCCGCTACCGCTTAGTGGCTTCATAAAGGCTGTTGGCATGGCATCAACCCACTCTGTACGCTCTGTAAAGAGTCCGCAAAACCAAGCAAGTCCGTCTGTAATGAATCCTAACGCTCCAGATGCTCTGAAAACGGCTATGCCCACAAGTGTGCCAACCATATACGGTATTATCTTTACCGATGTTTCAAAACCGCCTTTGGCACCCTCAATAAATGCCTCAAACACATTGACTTTCTTTACTAAGGCTCCGGCTATAAAGCCTACCATTATAATGAGGAGTATTCCGTTGCTTATTATATTAGTGGCAAGAGTCATTCCCTCACGGCTCATAGTTGAGAGCCACCAGCACATTCCACCTATCAATGCTGAAAGTCCAAGAAGCCACCCCATTACTGTCCAGTTAAGTAGATTCAGATGTTGCTTTATTCCTACAAAAATAATGGCGGAAAGTGTGGAAACGTATGTTGATATAAGCAGAGGCACAAACACATCTGTAGGATTCGCCGCACCAAGAATGGCTCTTTGGGCAAGTATTGCCACAGGTATAATTGTAAGCCCCGATGTGTTCAGGGCAAGAAACATTATCTGTGCATTTGAAGCGGTATCCTTTTTAGGGTTCAAATCTTGCAGACTCTGCATAGCTTTTAAGCCCAAAGGAGTGGCTGCATTATCAAGTCCAAGCAAATTTGCACTGAAATTCATAACCAGCTGACCGCTTGCAGGGTGCCCTTTTGGAATCTCGGGGAACAGTTTTGAAAAGAATGGTCCCACAACTCTTGACATCACGTTTATGGCTCCTGCCTTCTCGCCTATATTCATAAGGCCTAACCATAATGTCATTACTCCGCATAGCGGAAGTGCTATGCCCATAACAGAAAATTCCGCCATTTCAAATGTTGAGTTAACCATATCGCCAAGTATGGCGGTATTACCCATAAAAATGGCTTGTG
>JAKSNX010000100.1 GCA_024405815.1 Paludibacteraceae bacterium
CAAAACCGCCGTGACCACTGAAAGAGAAATCCCAAGACTTGTATGTAAGTTTGGTATTGATACCAAGGGTTACATCGGGTGATTGCTTGTGGAACACTATAAGGTCATCATCATTAAGCACGCCGTCCTTATTCTGGTCAACGTATGCGCCTTCTATAGGATTGCCGTCCTTATCGTAAATCTGCTCATATACATAGTAACTGTTGGCGGCACAGCCCACTTTCTGAATTTTTATGCCCTCTCTACGGTAAGAGTTGTTATTATCGCCGTATGTAAGCTGGCGTATTGTATTCTTGTTCCAAGCCACGTTTACACCAATCTCCCAAGTAAGGTTTTTGGTTTGGAAAGGCACACCGTTAATGGCAAACTCAACACCCACATTATCTAATGACCCTATGTTTGCAACCACATACTCATTAAAATTTGTACCTGCCACAGATTTAGTGCTGGCATTTATAAGGTCTGTAGTCTTGCGGTAATAAGCCTCAATAGAGCCGTACAGTCTGTTATTAAAGAAACCATAGTCAAAACCCACGTTAAATGTCATGGTCTGTTCCCATTTAAGGTCAGGGTTATATGCCAAAGGTCTGATTACAGGTACCCAAACACCCGCTTTGTTCTGCTCGTATGCAAGAAAATAGTTGGCTTGGTCGCCCATAGCACCCTGATACATACCTATATACGGATAATCACCTTGGTTAATATCCTGCTGACCCGTAATACCCCAACCCAAACGCAGTTTCATATCACTTACAGCCTTAGAGTCTTTAAGGAATTTCTCATTTACCATTCTCCAAGCAAAAGCCACTGACGGGAACACGCCCCAACGGTTTTTCGCCGCAAATCTTGAAGAGCCGTCACCACGTACTGTTACCGTAAGGTAGTAACGCTCCAATATGTTAAAGTTAGTTCTGCCAAAAAATGACACAAGGCAATTGTAGTTTTTATCTGTACCTGTGGATATAAGCTCAGGATTGCCGTCAGCGTCAAAACTCTTGATACGCTGGTTACGGTGCCAAGACTCCTTGTTATATTGCTGATATGAATAGCCACCCATAATGTCAAAATGGGCATTGTGTTTATTAAAGTCGTGAGCATACTGAAGATAAGCGTCAAGCAGCCAATTCTTACGAATCTGTGTCCACTGACCGTCATAACCACCGTAGGCATATACCGCAGGAGCGTCAGCAGCCTGATAATTGCCACCCTTACTATTAGAGTAGTCCATACCTAAATTAAGGTGTGCCGATAAATCCTCAAATTTATGCACTTTATAGTCAAAACTTGCATTACCTATAAAACTATATGCATCAGATTTATCGTTTACAGACTCAAGCATAGATACAGGGTTTGTAGGAGCAGTTCCTACAGGTTTGCCACTGTCGTCAGTCCAAGTAAAGTAACCCTGATACGGACTACCCTCGTCATAAACACTCTGTGTAGGGTCAAACATTACCGCCGTACCTATGGCACCCGAATTTGCAAAACGGCTCTTTATATAGGCAAACTTGCCGTTCACATCTATTCTCAGGTGTTTTGTAAACAGTTCAGGCGATAGCGACACATTGGCTGTAACACGCTGCGAGCCTGATGTCTTAAGAATACCATTCTCTAAGTCGTAACCAAATGACGCACGGTAAGGCATTTGAGGAGCAGAACCAAATATGCTTACATTGTGTTTGGTGCTTACCGCCGTGCGGAATATCTGTTTCTGCCAATCGGTATTGGCTGTGCCTATCTTGTGCATAACCTCAGAGAAATTATCCTCATCTTTGAACTTATCTATAAGGTATGAGCGGTATTGGTCTGCATTAAGTACAGAAGTGCCATTAGCCCTGGTGCTTACAGAAACGCTACCGTCATATTGAACGGTAATTTTATCATCAGAACCCCTTTTAGTGGTGATAAGAATTACACCGTTTGACGCACGCGAACCGTAGATGGCTGTGGCTGAAGCGTCCTTAAGTACGGTGAATGTCTCAATATCAGACGGATTTATGGTAGATAACTGATTACCTACGCCGCCTATTCCGTTATTATCAATAGGCACACCGTCTATAACTATAAGAGGGTCGTTACTGGCAGTAAGAGACGAGCCGCCACGTATTCTTATAGAGGAGCCGCCTGTAGGCGAGCCACCATCGCTAAGCACCGTAACACCTGCCACCTTACCTACCAACAGGTCTTGAGCACTCTCTGACACACCCTTTGCCTGGTCATCTGTCTTTAAGGATACCAACGCTCCTGTGGCATCACTTTTACGCACCTGACCATAACCAATTACAAGCACCTCTTCAAGTGCCTTTTGGTCTTCTTTTAAAACAATGTTTAACGCATTTTGTCCACTTACGATAACCGTTTGTGACTGATAGCCTAAAAACGAGAAAGTAAGAGACGAACCATCGTTGGCTTGAGGCAATGTATAATTGCCGTCAAAATCTGTGATGGTGCCTGTGGTTGTTCCGCTGATAATTACATTCACTCCTATTAACGGTTCTCCATTTTCATCGGTAACATTACCGCTTACTTGTGAAAAAGCCGTTACACCTATAAATATAAGCGGCAGGCATAAACAGAACTTGAGTGATTTTCTTGTCATCTGATTTTAGTTTTTTGAGTTTAACTGGAAGCAAAGATAGTAACAGAAAAAACTCAAAACAATAGCAACAAATGCAAATCTAAACCATATAAAATGCTAATTACTTAATTTTCAATAATATAACATTTATATATATGCGTGCTTATCTAAATCAAATACAACTAAATTTGGGCAATTCTCTGCTCAAAATCATCGGAGAAAAGAGATTTATTCTTAATCTTGGAACGGTAGGTGTAGATGGTTGTTATAGAGTAATGCAAAAACTCCGCTATCTTTCCGCTATCTGTAATGCCCAATCTTATAAGGGCGTATATTCTTAACTCTGTGGTAAGGCTGTTATGGTCTTTAGGCATAATTTTCTCATCATCGGGTAGCATAGAGTTAAACTTATCCACAAAAGATGGGTATATGTTTAAAAACGCCTCATCAAACTTATTGTAGAACTCCTTTTGCATAGAGTCTGTAATATTGTTCTGTTTAAGGGCTGATATAACGTCCTCCATCTTGCCACTTGAAGCCTTTTTATTGAGTGTCTTGCGGAATTTCTCCACATTGTCTATATAGATGGGGCATAACTCCAAAAACCTTGCCAAATACTCCTCTTTAATGTTGTTTGCCTCTTGCAACCCTTTTCTGGCTATATTAAGTTTATTGTTTTGAGACCTTACATACATTACCACAAACACCATAATTACAAGCACAAGGCTTAAAAGAGCCACCACCACTATAAGCAGAATCTTGCGGTTATGCTCCACATTAGAGTATGCCCTGTTTATTACAGGCAGCATTTTAGATATTTGCACATTACGCAGCCTTGCATTGTAGAAATTGGCATCTTCCATACTGATTTGCATATAGTAGTCCGCCTTTTTTAACTCTCCGTCTTTATAGAGCAACTCTGCAAGCGAGCGTAAAGACTTGTTCTCTTTTACCACCGCCTCCATATCGGCTATGGCACTTAAAATAAGATATGCACGCTCACCACTGTAATCCCCTAATAAATGGCATACAAAAGAGAGTGTGGAAGTTAGTATGGCATACTCTCTGGAGTGCTCTCCCACGGCTTTAAGATTACTCTCAAGCACATCTCTTGCCTCATAATACTTACGACCATTAAGAAGCCTTGAAGCCTCTGTAGTGAACCTAAGAAACTTATCGCAGCCTAAACTCAATATTGAATCCTGATAGGTGTCCATAAGAGTAAGGTATTTATATCTGAACTCTTCTTCAGAGGCATATTCTGCCAAGTAGAGATACAAATCGGCGTAAGCCTTATAGTATTGGGTGCGGGATATGGAATCAAGTGTAGCGGAATCTATATCTTTTAACTGCTCCAATGCCTCCAAATACAAACCCGATACAGAAAGCACCTGAGCCTTTTTTATAGATGAGAAACTTACATAGTTATACAAACCCTGTGCAGATTTCTCTCTGATATCCATATTTATGTAAAAAAGGGCACTGTCACAAATATAAGACTGATACTCCTCAAACAGGGCGTAGTGGCTGCCTGCATGCCTTAAAGAGTCTATACGCTTTAGTTTAACAGACTCATAAACACTGCGGTTATCTATAGTGTAGTCAAGCCTTGACTGAAGTGAGTCAAGGTTAAACGCCACAGCATTATATGCTATTAGACAAAAAACAAGGAATAGAAACCTTTTCATATTGCAAATATATGAAAAAAAATTTCTATTCCCCATTCTATGTTTATAAATTGCTTACTTGCAGACAACCTTAACTTGGTCAACCACTACGTGAAGCACATTA
>JAKSNX010000101.1 GCA_024405815.1 Paludibacteraceae bacterium
TTATCCACCAAAGTTATCAAATGATATCATATCATCTTCAACTCCAAGAGAGTGCAGCAAGTCAAGCACAGTCTTTGCCATCATCGGAGGTCCGCACAGATAGTATTCAATATCCTCAGGCTCCTCATGCTGTTTAAGATAGGTCTCACCCATAACAGGAGCAATGAATCCGGGAGTATATTTAACACCCATAGCATCTGCTTTTGGGTCTGGACGGTCAAGAGCAAGATGGAAATGGAAATTAGGATATTCTTTTTCCAACTCTTGGAAATCCTCAAGGAAGAACACCTCATCAATAGCACGAGCACCATAGAAATAGTGCATCTCACGGTCACGAGTATGGAGAGTCTTAAGCATGTGCATAATCTGAGCACGCAATGGAGCCATACCGGCACCACCACCTACCCAAATCATCTCACGCTTGCTGTCAAAATGAGGATGGAACTCACCATAA
This sequence comes from Paludibacteraceae bacterium, assembly GCA_024405815.1. Lineage (GTDB taxonomy): Bacteria > Bacteroidota > Bacteroidia > Bacteroidales > Paludibacteraceae > Enterocola. The sequence goes on from JAKSNX010000101.1 coordinate 455, forward strand.
GGACCACTCATAATAACCTTATCGCCAGGTTTTAGTGAGAAGATATATGTAGATGCTATACCACAAGGTACATCTTGGAAACCAGGACCCTGCTCTTTTGGTTTGAACGGAGGTGTGGCAATACGTACTGTAAGAGTGATAATATCGCCCTCATCAGGGTAGTTAGCCATTGAGTAAGCACGAATTGTAGCCTCTGTGTTCTTTTGTTTTAAGCCGAACAGACCGAATTTCTCCCAAGCAGGAACATATAGGTCTCCAATAAGAGATCGGTCAAAATCAGCGTAATTAAGGTCATACTCAGGAATACGGATTTGAGCGTAAGAACCAGGTATAAAGTCCATGTGCTCACCCTTAGGCAAGGCAACCTTAAACTCTTTAATGAATGTGGCTACATTCTTGTTAGAAATAACCTCACACTCCCACTCCTTAACACCAAGTACAGATTCAGGAACCTTAACCTTTATATCACTTTTAACCTTAACTTGGCAACCAAGTCTCCAATTATCCTTAACCTGTTTACGAGAGAAATGTACAGACTCTGTAGGCAGAATCTCACCGCCACCACTGATAACCTGACATTTGCACTGACCGCAAGCACCTTTACCACCGCAAGCAGAAGGAAGGAATACACCTTGACTCTGAAGGGCGGAAATAAGTGTACCGCCAGATGAAACATCTACAGGCTCATTGCTATTAAGAGTCATCTTTACAGGACCCGAAGGCGACAGATACCTCTTAGCTACAAGAAGCAGTATAACAAGGAGCAGTATAACGCCCAAAAAGACGCCGACGCTAACTCCAATCATCGCCATATCTATTGCTAAAACAACTAAATTCATATCTAAAATCAAAATTTAATACCTGAAAAACACATAAACGCCATAGCCATAAGACCTACCATAATAAATGTTATGCCAAGTCCACGCAGTGGAGCAGGAACATTACAATATGCCATTTTCTCTCTTACAGCGGCAAGACATACAATTGCTATAGTCCAACCTATACCAGAGCCAAGTGCATAAATAAGGGCACTGCCAAAACTATGAATAGCCTTAAAATTAGATGCGTCCATAGTCATTCTCTGCTGCATAAACAAGCAAGCACCCATAATTGCACAGTTTACAGCTATAAGTGGCAGGAATATACCAAGTGAGTTGTAAAGTGATGGAGAGAAACGCTCCACAATCATTTCAACCAACTGAGTTATGGCTGCAATTACTGCAATGAATATAATAAAGCTCAAGAAACTTAAATCAACGCCTGCAACTATGGCATCGGGTCCAAGAACGTATGCCTGAAGCAAGTAGTTGATTGGAACTGTAACGCAAAGTACAAAAGTAACAGCGATACCAAGACCTACAGCGGTTTTAACATTTTTGGATACTGCAAGGAATGAACACATTCCAAGGAAGTAGGCAAAAATCATATTGTCAGAGAATATTGAACTGACAAAAAGACTTAAAAGATTTTCCATTTTCTTATCTCCTTAAAGTTAAACACTATAGTTCAGGGTTTTTAGCACGCTGAAACCATATAATACAACCAATAATTATAAGCGCCATAGGAGGCATTAGCATTAAGCCGCAGTTTAGATAACCAGCATCATACACACATTGTGGAATGATTTGGAAACCAAGCAATGCACCTGAGCCAAGCAACTCGCGGATAAACGCCACAATAACAAGAATTATTGCATAACCGAATCCGTTGCCAAGTCCGTCAAGCAGTGAGTCCCATGGTCCGTTACCCATGGCAAAAGCCTCAAGGCGTCCCATTAGGATACAGTTTGTAATAATAAGACCCACATAAACAGAGAGCTGAACGCTGACATCGTAGGCAAATGCCTTTAGAATCTGACTAACTATAGTAACCAAAGCGGCAACCACCACAAGCTGTACAATAATTCTTATACGACTTGGAATTGTGTTTCTAAGCAGTGAAATCACCACATTTGAAAGTGCCACAATAATTGTAACGCTTATACCCATAACAAGAGCAGGTTCCAATTTGGCTGTTACAGCAAGTGATGAGCAGATACCAAGAATCTGCATCGTTACAGGGTTGTTACCCCATATAGGAGTAATGAAAGCCTCTTTACTTTTCTTTGATAATAGTCCCATTTTCAATCCTCCTTATTAAAAAATCCAACATATTGTTCCAATCCCTGTTTCAGCATAGCGTTTACACCTTGTGATGTCATTGTACCACCCGATATGCCATCTACGTAGTCAGCATCCTCACAAGTGTTGCCAGGTTTTACCACGGCGATTGATGTAAACTGACCATCACGAGAAATGTGTTTAGGATTCTCTGGGTCACGGAACTGATTCTGAAACTTAGGCTGTGTTATTTCAGCACCAAGACCCGGAGTCTCGCTCTCATGAGAGAAATATACACCAAATACAGTTGATTTATCTGCATCAAGTGAAATATAACCCCAAATAGGGCCCCAAAGACCTGCACCCCTCATAGGGAACACATATTTTTTAGCACCGTCTATTTCACAAACATAAACAGGAAGCTTACGCTCTTCAATAGGCTTTGTATTCTCCTCACTTACGTTGATGTCAAAACCACCTATGCTGTCAACAACATCGCCGTCAGAGTTAAGAATCCACTCACCCTTTACACACTCCGCATATTTGGCGGCAGGGTCTGCACACTCCTTAATATTCACATTAAGTGAGCTTAGAATCTGTTTCTTCTTATCAAGAATAACGTTCTCATCTTGTTTTGCCTTTAAAGCACCCGATACAAACGCAAGCAGGAATGCCACCACAACAACCACAATTGAGGCGTAGATTATTGTATATACATTACTGTTAGTATCAAGACCCTTCTTCTTGATTTCTTCAAATTCAGAAGCGGGAGCCTGGCATACCGGACACTTGTCCGGAGCCTTGTCACCTTTGTGGACGTAGCCACAAACCTTACATTTAAATTCTTTTGTAGCCATATCCTTTATTTTTTAATTGCACGCTTAGCACGTTTTTTAATATTACCTTGAACCACACAATAGTCAATAAGCGGAGCACATACGTTCATAAGTAGGATGGCAAGCATCATACCTTCTGCGTATCCTGGATTCAGAACCCTAATCAGTATTGCCATAACACCTATCAGGAATCCGTAAATCCACTTGCCACACTCTGTACGGGCAGATGTTACAGGGTCTGTAGCCATAAACACGGCACCAAAGCAGAAACCACCGTAAATAAAATGCTCATACCAAGGAAGTTGTGCGGCTGCAGTCTCAAGACCACCTATATTGAACAGGAATGCTGTAAGACCGCCACCTATAAATATAGACAGCATTGTCTTCCAACTTGCAATACCCGTAAACAGAAGCAGCAATGCACCTAATGCAATGGCTATTACGCTGGTCTCACCTATTGAGCCTGGGATAAAACCTGCTATGGCATCCCAGCAACTTATTGCATTACCTGCGGCATCAGTAAGATGCACTGTAGGGTCTAATGAGGTGGCTACCTGACCAAGAGGTGTTGCACCTGAGAATCCGTCTATAACCTGACCCTCACCAAGTCCGCAAATACTGTCTGTCCTAATCCAAACCCTATCGCCTGACATCGTGGTAGGATAGGCAAAGAACATAAACGCACGTGCTATAAGAGCCACATTTACAATGTTCATACCTGTACCGCCAAAAATCTCCTTAGCAAATATGACTGCAAATGCAGTGGCTATTGCAAGAATCCATA
>JAKSNX010000102.1 GCA_024405815.1 Paludibacteraceae bacterium
CTCTGTTGTAATGGCAGGGAAATCCGCTAAAAAGTTCAATTTGTTAGCCATAATTTTTTATAATTGAAAATTGATAATTGACTGCGTTAGCTGACTGAAAGTAAAATTGAAAGTTATAAGTTCTATAACAAAATGCAAAGATACAAAAAACTTTCAACTTTCAACTTTCAACTTTCAACTTTTTTTGGTAAATATTCTGCTTGCACATTTTGCATCGCTCCCCAAATGCTGTATCGGGCATCTTTGTTAAGTTTTTCCAACTCTGAAAGTAGGTTTTTCATATCGGCACGGTTGGAGTCATTCTCATACGGACAGTTCTTAATCTGCTTTTTAAAACCCTTAATAGATGCGAATTGCTGCAACTCACTCTCCCTGATAAGACACAGCGGACGTATTATGGAGAAATCCATCTTCTTCATTTTCAGCAGAGGTGGCATAGTGGCAAAAGCCCCTTGAAAAGTGAGGTTCATAAGCAGTGTCTCTATAATGTCATCTTGATGATGCCCCAATGCTATTTTAGTACAACCTAACTCAGATGCGGTCTCAAACAGTTTCTTACGCCTGTTCCAAGAGCAAAGAAAACAAGGAGACTTGCGTGTGTCTGTAGATTGGTCAAACTCAGTCTCCACTATATGTAGAGGTATGTCAAAACTGTTACAATAGTTTTTCAGATACTCAATGTCTGACTGATACGGTATATTCCTTACAATAATGTGTGCCGCCTCCACAGTAAACTTAGGCTTAAAGATTTTCATCCTTTCAGCAAAGAAATCCACTAAGGCAAGGCTGTCTTTTCCACCCGATAACCCGATAAGAACCTTATCACCATCTTCAATAAGGGCATAATCTTTCAGTGCTTTTGAGAACTTGCCACGCAGATGATATATAAAGGATTGCTCGGTTTCCATTAAGTTTCTGTTTGGAATGGCAAAAATACAAAGAAAACGGGACATAAAAAAACATCCTTGCCGAGTTTGTACTCTGGCAAGGATGTTTAGTAGATGCTTCGCTTCGCTCAGCATGACGAGTGGTAGTTGACATCTCTGTCAACTGTCCACTGTCAATTGTCAACTATTTAGCAACCTCAACGCCCATAATGTTTCTGATAATGTTATCAGCACCAACAATTCTTAGCTGCCAATCTTGGTTGAAGTACTTAGCAACGGCTGGTGTCTCTTCTGCAGGAGCATTACCGTCAGTTGTAGTATCATTGTAGAAGAGAACGTTTGTCATAAACATTTCAGTTGGCATATTAGCCCACTTAACTTGGAAGATATTGTCTGAAATCATACCTTCAAACTCTTCAAGACTGATATCAACTGTATTCCACTCATTCTCTACAAGTCCTTCTGTTTTAATCAGTTTCTCACCACCCCAAATTGGAGTAAACTCAATAGATGTGCCAGATAGTGGATATACATCAAAGCGTACGTTAGTCATATCTGTAACATCAAGTGTTGTAGAAAGTTCCCAGCCAAGATAATTGGCATTTGACAAATGGTATGCATTACCACCATCACTTAATTTTACAAGTTCTGATACTGTTGATTGACCCCAACTGCCAATATTAAATGCTGTAGCGGCTGTGTAGCTGTCAGAGAATATTGATATAACGTCTTCCTCATCGTATGTAGGAGCCTCTGGAGAGTCAGGTGTAGCAAGGGTTGTAACCTTAAGTGATATACCGTCTGTAACATTGCCTGAAGGGTCAGATGCAAAAACTGACAATGAATATTCCTTACCAGACTCCAAATTTATAACATCAAATGTCTTTTCAACACCTGATACGCCGTTTGCAGTAGCAATTATAGCGCCACCCTCTTTAACAGTGTAGATAATCTCACCGCTTTCATCTTCTGCGTATGCTTTGATTGTAATTGAGCCGTATGAAACGCCAGTTACTTCAGCAGAGAAGTTTTCAGGTGCATCCTCATCCTCTTTAGGTGCCTGAGTTGTATAGAAATAAATGTCATTCAACCAGAATGTCTGTTCCGAAACATTGTCTATCTTAATCTGATAAACATTAGACCAATCTGTATAAGTAAACTCTGTCAATGCTATATCAATATAGTTCCACTCTCCGCCTACAATGCTCTTGGTAACACGAGACTCTGCTTGACCATTAATTGGAACTATACCCATTGAGAATGATTTATCAGCAAATACAGCCATTCTTAACCCTTCCATATTAGAGCAGTTCAAACCAAAATCAATAAGACCGAAATATCCAAGAGCGGTGGTTACATATTTCTTTCCGTATGTATCCTGGGTGTAAGTTGTACCTGAACCCCAATCTCCAAAACCGCAATCTGCACTATATGTAGATGAATAAACAGCCTTAACTTGGTTTGCAGGAATAGTAGGAGCAATAGGTGCAGCCTGAGGACCTACTTCCGGAGCAGGAGGTTCCGGAGTACCACCATTCTTGTTATAAACAGTAAGGTATCCATCTCCTGTGGCGTAATTAATTGTTACATCGGTGTATTCCTCAGTAAAGGCGTCAATATGAAGAACAATGCCACCACCCTGAACATCAAAATTGCCTTCACCAAGAGAGCAATCAGTAATTGCCGCAGGTACAACCACATAAATACCAGGTGCTGTAGCAAATCCAGGTTTTTGAATATTAACTATCTCCTGAATTCCTTCTCCAGCACATACCTTGTATGTACTATTATACTCTGGCAATGCAGACCCAATATAGGCTTCGCCTGACGGGTCACAGTTAAGAGCGAACAAACTACCAGCAAATATAAATGCACTGGCAATCATTAGTAAAACTTTTTTCATAATAAATAAATTTTAGGGTTAATATTAGGTTAATAAAACTCTCAAATCAAATTCCACTATACAAAGTTATACAATTTTTATTTGAAAAGCAAATTTTACATAAAAATTTTTTCGTCATCCTGAGCGTTAGCGAAGACTGCTTGCTGACCGAAGGTAATCTCATAATGTTTAGTAGATGCTTCGTTTCACTCAGCATGACGATGGGGAGTTTTTACCGCTTCAGTGTAAAATGCCCTGTAAGTTTACCTAATTTCTCATCATAAATAAGATACCAATAGTCTGTCATAGGCATAGGATGCCCGTTATATGTGCCGTCCCATTTCTGGTCACTACCCTTACTTACGCACAGTCTTCTGCCAAAACGGTCATAAATTTCTATTATGGCATCGGGATAACAGTCTATATTCTTTATTATCCACAAATCATTAAGTCCATCATCATTTGGTGAAAAATATACAGGTATTTCAAGTTCGCATTCAGGCACAGGTGGCGGCGGTACAGGCTTTGCCTTAATAATAACCTTAACGGTCTGCGGTTCTGACACACACCCGTCATTGTTTACCCCACGCAGGTAGAAGTCATAGTTTCCTACACCCGATACGGTCTTATTCTCTACAGGTCTGGTCATTGCCCGGTCTGAATAGTATTCCATAACGTCACAATTCTGACTTATTACGGCATCAGGTAAAAAGAATGTGGCTGGCTCCGTTACCTCATTAGGGGTCTGTACCTCAAATGTAGGATATGTGATATTCTCTGTTACATCCACCATTGCCACACCACTGCAACCTGTAAGAGTTTCCTTTACCTCTACTGAATATTTTCCTGCAGCATTTACCGTTATAGACTGTGTAGTTTCTGCCGTACTCCACAAATACTCCATACCATCTGGCAAGGCTTTCAACACCACCTCTGTATGCGTACATGTAAGAACAGTATCATCAGATTCTATTTTAGCGTCTATTGGAGGGCAACTGCAATCCGGTGCGGTAACGGTAGTAGATGAGCTGCACTCTCCATTGGTGGCTGTAATTTTCACATCCACACCTTTGGGTATGCCTGTAAATTTCCAATCATTACCTGTATGGGTAACTACAGCCGAAGCACAATCACAAGTAAGCTCTCCACCATCTACGCTAATAAATATACTATAACTCTGTTTATCTGTACTACACTCTGTGGCGGCTGGCAATACAAACTTTGGATTTTCTTTATTTTCAGTAACATCAATAGTTGCCACAGCACTACAACCCGTAAGAGCCTCTTTCACCTCTACTGAATATTTTCCTGCAGCATTTACCGTTATAGACTGTGTAGTTTCTG
>JAKSNX010000103.1 GCA_024405815.1 Paludibacteraceae bacterium
GACCATTGGGGACGCACACTATTATTACGCCGAGAGCAGATAGTGGCAAAAGAAGAGAAACGTCCTATCCGAAGACTATCGTCTATGGATTTGTTGCTTGGCATAGATGATACTACAAGAATCGGAGGCTTTAGATACAAAGAAGATATAGATGGAGAATTTATAAATACAGAAAAAGCGTTGCAGATTCCCCCTGTCACAAGCCTACGGGAACTTATAGAGGCAAGCCTCCAGATAGAGTTGAGTGAGGAGTCTAATGTTTTACCACAAAAGAAATGGATTTTGCAATTATTGCATCCAGGCACTTCGCTTGGTGGAGCAAGACCTAAGGCCTCTGTTTTTAATGAGCAGAAACAGATATGTGTTGCAAAATTCCCATCGAGGAATGATTTTTATGATATAAGTCTATGGGAACACTTTGCAAATGTAATGGCTAAGCGTGCTGGAATAAACTGTGCTGAAACTTCTGTTATAAAAGTAGGGGATAAATATCATACATTGATTTCAAAGAGATTTGACAGAGACAGAAATGGAAGGCGTATTCACTTTGCTTCCGCTATGACAATGCTTGGCTTAAATGATGGAGACAATGCCTCAACTGGGAATGGCTATATTGACATTGTTGACTTTATTATAAGAGGATGCTGTAATGTTGAGAAAAATCTTGAAGAATTATATAAAAGAGTTGCTTTTAATATAGCAATAGGTAACTGCGATGACCACTTCCGCAATCATGGGTTCATTCTTACAAAAAAAGGATGGACTCTTTCTCCTGCGTATGACCTTAATCCATCCCTTGCAAAAGAGCAGTGCCTTTTAATAAACAAATATACGGCAGAATCAAACCTTGATACATTGTTAGAATCTTGCGAGGATTATATGCTCTCTAGGCAAGTGGCAAAAAACATTATTGATGAAGTTAAGAGTACAATGAGCAAATGGCAAACAGTAGCAAATTCTCTTGGATTGTCACGTTCAGAGCAAAGCATGTTTAAAGACAGATTTGAAAAAACATTCCATTGACAAAATATTACAATATCATGATACGCACATCATTAAATCCTATTTTGCATTTTACATTATGGATAAGCCTGATGCTATCCATATCGGGTTGTACAAATAACAGTTTATATACAGAGGATTTTTCCGATACCTTTGATTGGTCAAAGGCTACTGTATATTTTGTTATGACAGACCGTTTTTGTAATGGAGATTCAGCCAACGATGTAAACTATGGCAGACGTGTTGATTATGGCAGCGAGCAGATGAACGCAGCCACATTTCACGGTGGAGACTGGGTTGGAATGCTTCAAAAAGCAAAGGAAGGCTATTTTGCAAATCTTGGTGTTGATGTAGTCTGGATTACAGACCCGTATGAGCAGATTCACGGTTGGATGACAGGTAGTGGAGAGGTTAATGATTTTCCTCATTACGGGTATCACGGCTACTATCCGCTTGACTATACGCAAACAGACAAGAATTACGGCACAGTTGAGCAGTTGCACGCCCTTGTGGACACGCTTCACGCACAAGGAATAAGAGTTATGATGGGTGCCAATATAAACGACCCTGGATACCCCACACTACTTGACGCACTTCAATATAAATTCGCCCCTGTTCCTGTAAAAACAGAGGCTGAGGCTACAGAACATATAAAAGATTGGAACTATAACGTTTGGTATGCCACAAGTGAGAATTGGGAGCGTTGGTGGACAAATGAATGGCTGCGTCTTGGTAAGGATTGTAACTGTAATGACCAACTTACCTGCACACTTTATGGCTTACCAGATTACCGTTCCGACAAGACAGTCGCTGTAAAAATTCCACAATTCCTAAAAGATAAATGGACTGCTGAGGGCTCAGACAACGATGCCTATACTTGGCAAGCAATCAAGGACTTACGTAACGACCGTGACGCCGCACCGCTTGACTATGTAAGTAGTTGGATTGCCGCTTGGGTAGAGGAGTTCGGGTTTGACGGATTCCGTTGCGATGTGGTGGAATATACAGAAGATTGGCGTTGGCATCAGTTATACGATAAATGTGATTCCGCCCTTGTCCGCTGGCGTGCCGCCCACCCTGATGACCCAGCGTCAAAATGGATAAGTCCTATGTTCTTTACAGGAGACCACGAGGATGCCTTTATAACCTACCTGCCGGAGTATGCCAAAGCAGGATTCAGTTCTATGGTAAATATGAAGTTCCCAAAAGACGGCAATCTTAATACTATTGTAGGCACTTGGCAGCAATATTCAGATTCCCTTAACGCACACACAGATTGGTGGCCGTTCAGTTATCTTAATAATGCCTATTTTCGTGAGTCAGACCCTAACCGTGCTTTTGAGTGTGCTACATCATTTGTTTTATCGCCTGGAGCAATCCAAATTTTCTACGGCGATGAGGTAGGGCGGCAGATGTCAGATGCCAAGTATAACGTAGATGCCGCACAAGCGTTCCGTTCCGATTACGATTGGAATAATAGGGATTTGAGCCTTATGGAGCATTACAGCAAACTATGTGCCTTTAGAAAATATCACCCTGCAGTTGGAATGGGAGTTCAGAAAACCCTTGATTCTACAACTTGCATAAGAACCCATAATTCAGACATAGTTGTAATTAAGGTTATGCCACCAACTAACACCCCAATTAACCTTGGCGGAGCATTTGCAGATGGCACAGAGGTTATCAACGCCTATACAGATGAAGTATGCCAAGTACATAACGGAACCATAACCCTAACCAAACCAAGCGGCACAGTAGCGTTGATTGCAAAGTGATTATTTCCCGATGCAGAATTTAGAGAAGATGTTGTTAAGTACCTCTTGAGAGTGGATTTGGCCTGTGATGGAGCCAAGAGCGTCAAGGCAATCGTGTAAATCCATAGATACAAGCTCGCCGCTAAGACCTGCGTCAAGCCCGCTTTTTATTCTGTCTATGGCACTGAGAGCGTTGCAAAGTGCCTCGTAATGGCGCATATTGGTTATAACCACATCGCCCTGAACAGAGTCAAGGTGTGCGGCGGAAATAAGCTGCCTCTTTAAGTTTTCAATACCTCTGCCATGCTTTGCAGAAATCAGTATGTGTGGAGCGTCAATATCAGAAAAAAGGTTCTCAAGAGTTGGAATTTCATCATCGGGTAGTAGGTCTGTCTTATTAAAAACAAGCACAAGACTACGGTCTTTACATAGCGGAACTATCTTGCCCGCCATCCAATCTATATGCTCATTTACATTTTTGCAGTCAATTACCCAAAGCACCACATTAGCCTTCTCTATAGTTTGCAGACTGCGTTTTATGCCAATATTCTCAATCTTGTCTTTGGTCTCACGAATGCCAGCGGTGTCAATAAAGCGGAATAGATAACCGTCTATCACAGCAGTGTCCTCTATAGTATCGCGTGTGGTTCCGTGAATATCGCTTACTATAGCCCTCTCTTCCCCGATGAGCAGGTTCAGCAGAGTGGATTTGCCCGCATTAGTCTCACCCACGATGGCAACGTTAACCCCGTTCTTAATGGCATTGCCAGCATCAAAAGATTTAGTAAGAGCCTCTATTTTGCATTTTATGGTATCTAATAGTTCAAGCATTTGCCCCCTATTGGCAAACACTACGTCCTCTTCAGAGAAATCAAGTTCAAGCTCAAGCAGCGATGTAAAGTCAAGCAATTTGCCACGCAAACTTTCAAGTTCAGAAGATATACCCCCACGCATTTGATTAAGAGCAACTTTATGTGCGGCGGCGTTAGACGATGATATAAGGTCTGCCACAGCCTCCGCCTTAACCAAATCCATCTTTCCGCTGAGGAACGCACGCTGTGTGAACTCACCCGGCTCAGCCATACGGCACCCAGCCTTGATTAGAGACTTTATTATGCTTTGCTGAATATAAACAGAACCATGGCACGCTATTTCTACAGTGTCTTCGCCTGTAAAAGAGTGGGGTGCTATAAATGTGGTAACAACGCAGTCGTCAATATCGTTGCCGTCAG
>JAKSNX010000104.1 GCA_024405815.1 Paludibacteraceae bacterium
CAGTCAGATGTTACTGCCAAATTGGAGTTGCAAACTCAAAAGATTTGGGACGAGTTAGATGCCGCCTATCGCAGTTATCTGCTTGCAGACCAAGCTGTTGACGACGCTTCATCTAACTTACGTCTAAGCACGCAATACTATACATCGGGACTTATTTCATTATCGGAGTTATTAGAGGCGCAAACTCTTTACCGCAACGCCCTTGACACCCGCATAGAGCAGAGCATAACCTACTTAGTGTGCCTACGTCACTACAAGCAAATTACAGGGCAGTAAAACAACTCTGTAACTTAAATTTCCACAAAGATATTTGGCTGTGTAAATAAATTTTTAGTATCTTTGTATTTATTTACGCACAAAATAGTAATACTATGGGGAATTTTGACTCACTTGTTCATTTCAACTCATTTGATGAATATCCCGTCTATAAAGGAGATGACCTGGAATTGAACTACACTCCTGATAAAACCACTTTTAAAATATATTCACCCGATGCAGATGATGCTGTATTACGCCTATACACTGACGGTATAGGGGGCACTGCCTTGGAAACAAAGCAGATGAAACAGATGAAGACAGGCGGCATCTGGGAGGCTACCATAAATGGTGATTTAAAAGGTAAATTCTACACTTTCCAAATAAAATTTGATGATGAGTGGCTGGAGGAGACCCCTGGTGTTTATGCCAAGGCGGTGGGTGTAAACGGTAAGCGTGGTGCCATTATTGACCTTAAAGATACAGACCCCGATGGCTGGCAGAACGACACCAAACCAGAATTAAAGAATTTTACAGATATAATTCTGTACGAGGCTCATGTAAGGGATTTCTCTATGGCACAGAACTCAGGAATGCGGCACAAGGGCAAATTTCTTGCCTTTACTGAGGAGGGCACGGTAAACTCTTACGGACAGAAAACAGGTATTGACCACCTTAAAGAGTTGGGTATTACCCACATACACCTGATGCCATCATTTGATTTTGCCTCAATAGATGAGACTCGCCCACAAGACAATAAATATAATTGGGGCTACGACCCTCTGAACTACAATGTTCCCGAGGGCAGTTACTCTACCAATCCGTATGACCCTCTATGCCGTATCCGTGAGTTCAAACAGATGGTGCAGAGCCTGCATAAGAACGGAATCCGTGTAATTATGGACGTGGTTTACAACCACACCTACACTTGGGAGCACTCTTCGTTTACAATGACCGCACCTGGATATTACTACCGTCATAACCAAGACGGAAGTTACTCTAACGCATCGGGTTGTGGGAACGAGACTGCAAGTGAGCGTGCTATGGTGCGTAAGTTCATAGTGGAATCTGTACTATATTGGGTTAAAGAGTATCATATAGATGGTTTCAGGTTTGACCTTATGGGTATTCACGATACAGAGACAATGCGTATCATACGTGAGGAACTTGACAAGATAGACCCGACCCTATACATGTATGGCGAGGGTTGGACAGGTGGAGACTCTCCTCTTCCTTACGAGCAACGTGCGGTAAAGCAGCATGTAAACCAACTTACCCATATAGGCGTGTTTAGTGACGACCTACGTGATGCACTTAAAGGCAACTGGTCTAATGCACGAGAACCTGGATTTGCATGCGGCAGGCAAGGCTACGATGAGACTGTTAAATTTGGTACTGTAGCCGCTACGCAACACTCTCAAATACACTACGGACTTATTAACTACTCTAACTCTCCTTGGGCTAATGAGCCATATCAGTGCATTAACTATATATCGTGTCACGATGACCTTTGCCTTAATGACAAACTTGTATATTCTGCACCAGAGAATACAGCACAAGCGGAATTAAGCCATTTTAATATGCTGGCACAGTCTGTTATCATGACATCGCAGGGCATACCTTTTATGTATGGCGGAGAGGAACTTATGCGTACAAAAAAAGGTGTGCATAACACATATCAGTCAGCAGATAGCATAAACCAACTTGATTGGGATAACAAGCATACATATCAAGGTCTGTTTGAATATTATAAGGGTATAATAAACCTTAGACGCAAACATCCGGCACTCAGACTGCCATCAACCAAGGATATACAAGAGCATTTGCATTTTCTTTACCCTAATCAGGCTTGCGTGGTTGCCTATACAATAGATGATAATGCCTGTGGCGACAAGTGGAACAGAATTATGGTGATTCATAACGGAAACCGCAATGTTATTTGGCTTGACATACCGCAAGATAACTGGTGGGTCGTAGGCAACGGCTCAGAGATAAACGAGAACGGCATATTTAAGTGGAACAAGAACAATATAGCAGTTCCTGCCTCATCCACAATGATTCTATGTAAAAAATTTTAACCTTGACCCTTTTATTATGAAACTTATTGATTTGGCAAATATTATTGAGGAAACAGCTCCACTCCGTTTACAAGAGGAGTGGGACAACTCCGGCTGGCAGGTAGGGCCTCTTGAAGAAGATGTAAAAGGGGTGCTTTTATGTGTTGATGTAACCTCCGATGTTATAGATGAAGCAATAGAGTTAGGGTGTAATGTTATAATCTCACACCACCCTCTTATTTTTTCAGGGCTTAAAAAATTGCAACTTTCAGAGCAGACATCTGCAATGGTTATAAAAGCAATACAAAAAGGCATATCCATATACTCGTCTCACACCGCTATGGACAGGGCTTTTGACGGAGTAAGCGGACGTATGTGCAGCAAGTTAGGTCTTGCAGAGTGTAAGATTTTAGACTCCCCCGATTCTGCCGAGGGCTTGGGTATGATAGGTAACACTGACCGTCCATACACAGAAATGGAGTTTCTTGAGAAAGTAAAAAATGTATTTAATTGTAAATCTATTCGCTATTCAGAATTAAGAGGCAAGATGGTGCAGCGTGTAGCTGTATGTGGTGGTAGTGGAGCATTCCTTACTGAGTCTGCAATGGAGCAAGGAGCAGATGTTTTTGTTACCGCCGATGTCAAATATCATCAATATTTTTCATCGCTTGGCAAAATGATTATAGCAGACATAGGACATTTTGAGAGCGAACAATTCACAAAAGAGATATTTTTTGATATTATTTCAAAAAAAATTCCTAACTTTGCAATCCATTTTTCAAAAAAGGGCAAAAGCCCTATAAATAGTTTATAACAATGGCAGAGAATAACGAAACAAAAGAGATTTCTGTAGAACAGAAACTAAAGGCATTGCATCAGTTGCAACTTAAAGTTACTGAAATAGATAAAATCAAGATTCTACGTGGTGAGCTACCTATGGAAGTTCAGGATTTGGAAGATGAAATAGAGGGTCTTAAAACCCGTATTTCAAACATAGAGAGCGAGATAGCCAATATCGCCACTGAGATTTCGGCTCGCAAGACAAAAATTGCCGAATCTACAGAACTTGTAAAAAAATATACAGAGCAGATAGACAATGTGCGTAACAGCCGTGAATTTGACCATCTTTCTAAAGAGGTAGAGTTCCAAAAGCTGGAGATTGAGCTTGCCAATAAGAACATTGCCGATTTTGGTGCCGCTACAGAGCGTAAGAAAAGCTCACTTGAAGAGGCTAAAAGTCTGCTTGCAGAGAGAGAGACCATGCTTACTGAGAAGAAAGAGGAGCTTGAGGAGATTATAGTTGAGACCAAACAAGATGAAGAGAGACTTAGAAAAGAGGCTAAAGATATAGAGGCTATGATAGAGCCACGTCTTTTGCAGGCATTCAAGCGTATCAGAAAAAATGCACGTAACGGTCTTGCTGTAGTATCTGTAGAGCGTGACGCATGTGGCGGTTGCTTTAACAAGATACCTGCACAACGTCAGCTTGATATCCGTTCACGTAAAAAGATTATTGTTTGCGAGCACTGCGGACGTATCCTCATAGACCCTGAGATGGGTGCTGAAAAATAA
>JAKSNX010000105.1 GCA_024405815.1 Paludibacteraceae bacterium
TATTTTTATTATTGCTTGTAAGTGCGGCATTATGTGCACAGGAGCAGGATATACCATCAGACCCTGCGGTAAGGCATGGGAAGCTGGATAACGGACTTACGTACTACATACGTAAGAACACGTTTGTGCCGGGTAGGGCAAACTTTTACATAGTGCAGAACGTAGGTTCCATTTTAGAGAAACCAGAGCAGCGCGGACTTGCCCATTTTCTGGAGCACATGGCGTTTAACGGCTCCAAACATTTCCCCGATAAACAACTGATACACTATCTGGAGACTCTTGGCGTGGCGTTTGGAATAAACCTTAATGCATATACATCTGTAGATAAAACCGTTTATTACTTTACAGATGTACCCGTAGAGAGGGCTTCTACTGTAGATTCATGCCTGCTTATTCTGCGAGATTGGTCAGACGGCATACTGCTTAAAGACGATGAGATAGACAAGGAGCGTGGCGTTATAGAGGAGGAGTGGCGTACCAGAGACTCATATATGATGCGCATGTATGAGCAGATTATGCCAATAATCTACGATGGCACCAAGTACAGTGACTGTATGCCTATAGGCAGTATGGATGTAGTGCGTAACTTTAAGCCGGATACATTGCGTGCCTATTATAATGAGTGGTATCGCCCTGATTTGCAGGGAATTATAGTAGTGGGTGATATTGATGAAAATTATGTGCTTAATAAACTTGACAGCATATTTAAGGACTGTAAAGTGCCGGATAACGCATCTCAGCGTATTTGGTATCCCGTTACGGATAACAAAGAGCCTATAATAGTCTCCACCCGAGATAAAGAGAATCCTAATGCAGGTTTTATGCTTGCCTTTAAGCACGATGTGGTGCCACGTGAGCAGAAAAACACACCGCAATACTTTGTTTATGAGTTTGCAAAAGTGGCTATAAACCAAATGCTTAATGCCAGATTTGAGGAACTTATGCAGAAACCCGATGCTCCGTTTGTAGGTGTGTCGGCAGATGATGATGAGTTTATGCTATCAGCCACCAAAGATGCCTTTACATATTACACATCGTGCAGCGATGCCAACTTACGCAAGGCACTTGTGCGGGTGCTTGAGGAGAATGAGCGTATGAGCAGATACGGATTTACGGCAGGGGAGTATGAGCGTGCCAAGGCAGATATTATTAAGTCATTGGAAACAAGGTTTAATGAGCGTGAGAAAACACATAACATTAGTTATGCACAAGAGTATATAGCTAATTTCACTAACGGTGAGCCGTTCCCAGGCATTGAGGCGGAGTATATGATGTATCAGCAGATAGCGTCAATACTGCCGCTTGAGCAGGTTAATGAGATGGCAAAAATGCCGTTGGACAGCGGTAATGTGGTTATTTGGTTGCGTGGAACAGAAAAGGATAGGGTGGAGTTCCCATCGGGTGATGAGATTAAAGCCATTATGGATAGCGTAACTCACGCAGACATAAAGCCATACGAGGATACTGCTCTAAATGAGCCACTTGTAGGTGATATTAAAGAGGGTTCCATTGTTAGTGAGAAAATTACTATAGACGGAGTTTATCAGTTAAAACTGAGCAACGGGGCGTATGTAGAGGTTAAACCTACCAAACTAAAAGAAGATGAGGTGCTTATGAGTGCCATATCTGTAGGTGGCATATCAAGTTTTTATAAAGAGGGTGATAATGTGCCTACACTTAAACTACTTGATGATATTGCAAATGTGGGCGGTCTTGGTAAATTCTCTGCCATAGATTTGCGTAAGGCACTTGCTGGCAAGAAAGCCTCTATGAACATAAGTATAGGGGATTACATAACATCGGTTGGCGGTAGTGCATCAGTAAAGGATGTGGAGACTATGATGCAACTTATATATCTTAACTTTACATCTGTAAGAGAGGACTATGAGGCGTTCAGTTCTCTTATGAATCAATATGAGGCATATCTAAAGAATATGGAGGTTAATCCAAACACAACACTTACCGATAGTCTTATTAGCCTGCTCTATAACAATAACCAATATAAGCTGAGGCTCAGGGCAGATGATATAAAGAAAGTATCTTATACTGAGGGTCTTAAGATAATTGCAGACCAAACAAGCAATGCTTCTGCGTTTAAGTTTGCCTTTACGGGTAATATAAATATGAAGGAGTTCAGACCGCTTATTTGCAAGTATATAGCATCGCTGCCATCGGGTAAAAACAGTCCAAAGTGTAAGGATATGGGTGTAGAAACGGTAAAAGGGGAGAGGAGCATGACTTACAAAACCCGTATGGAGAACCCTAAGACCACCGTTATAAAGGCTCTGACTATGCCTATGGATTATACTCTTAAAAACCTGATACAGAATAGGGTGCTACGTTATATTTTAGATGTGGCGTATGTGGAGAACGTCAGAGAGGAGAATGGAGGCACATACGGTGTTGATGTCAGAATAACCCCCGATGCCCTGCCTTACAACCGTCTTACCATACGGTTCCATTTTGATACTGACAGTGCAAAATATAAGGCGTTGGAGCCTAAGTTGTTGGCTGAGTTGGAGAAAATAGCCGCCGATGGTCCGCGTGCCGTAGATTTGCAGAAGGCTAAAGAGTATCTGTTAAAGGTTTATACAGACTCTCAAGTTCAAAACCAATATTGGCTTGGTGTTAAAACAGAGCAGTATATTACAGGGCTTGACACCCATAATGGCTATGAGGATTTGGTTAAGTCATTGTCTGCCGATGATGTTAAGGATTATGTAAAGGATATTCTTAAGAAGGCGGAGATAAAGGAGCTGGTGCAGATTGGAACAAAATAATAATGTATGATGTATGATGTGTGATGTATGACAGTTGAAAGTTATTGATTTATATTCTGGAACACCATCAGGGCTCCCGCACAAAACGCTTCCACTTGGAGGAGCACAGCACTGTTTGAGCGAAGCGAGTTTGCGAGCACCGGAGCAAGTTTGGCGTTTTGAAGGGAAATAAGCCCGTTCTAGGTGTGACAGAGTATAAATCAATAAAGGGTATATACAAACATTTAAATAATAAAATTTATGAAATTAAAACAGGGATTTAAACTGCATAATTTGGGCAGTGAGTACATTGTAGTGGCAGAGGGCGATGCCTCTGTAGATTATTCCAGCATACTGTCACTTAACGAGAGTGGGGCGTATATCTGGAAAAACATAGAGGATAAGGAGTTTGATGCAGACATCATCACTAAGCTTCTGCTTTCAGAGTATGAAGTGGATGAGTCCACAGCCTCTGACGATGCTTTTGCATTTGTTGAGAGCCTGTTGTCAGCAGATTTGGTAACAGAATAGGATAGACTTGCTTTAAACTATTTTAGTGCATAGTCTTTCCAAAAAATGGCATCGCCTACGTAAAGTACGGTGTAGCGGTTATCCTCCAAAGCATTAACCACAAGGTAATCTACATTATTGTATCTTGTAAAGGTGTTGTAGTGGCAATGTCCTGTAAGGCATAACTCCACGTTATAGCGGCGGAACAGGTCACAAAGTTCGTAAGTCTCTTCCATAGCAAAATTTGACGTGTGGCTTTGTGAGTAGTCTCTCATAAAAAGATGAGTGTGTGTAAACACTATTATATGCCTATATCCTTTACCCGATTTCTCTTTCAGCAAGTTTTCAAGCCAATCCGTTTGGTCTGTTCCAAGTGTTCCGTTGGCAGAGTCAATACATATATACAAATCCAGTTTTCTGCCGTCTGTGGCAGATACCGTCTCAAACCAATAAGTTGATGTGTGATAATACTTTACAAACTCACTCCATTGGCTAAAATATAGGTCATGGTTTCCTGCTGATATAAACATTGTGTCCTTGCCAGGTACGTAATCATCGGGATATACATTTAGAGCCTCATTATACTTTG
>JAKSNX010000106.1 GCA_024405815.1 Paludibacteraceae bacterium
TCTTACAGGGTTGTGGTGGTGGCTCCTGACGGACCACGTTCAGCCCAATCCAAGGCTATTACCGTTACTACTCCGTTACGTTACTGGAAACAATATACAAGCGGCAATTTGGTTATGTACAGATGTAACGGAACCCCTTGTGATTGCGTTAAGATAGGTCTGTACTCAATAATGGACACCAAGCCGGACTTGCTTGTATCGGGTATAAACCATGGAACCAATACATCTGTAAATGTAATATATTCAGGCACTATGGGTGCCGCACTTGAAGGGTGTGTAGAGGGATTGCCTTCCATCGGGTTATCTCTTTGCTCGTATGACCAGAATGCAGACCTTACAGAGGCGGTAAAGTTTTCTAAAAAACTTATAGAGATGGTTTTAAGTAATGGCTTGCCTCAAGGAGTGTGCCTTAATGTTAATTTCCCTGTAGGTACTATTAAAGGTCTTAAAGTTGTACGTCAGAGCAGAGGTAGATGGTGTGAGCGTTTTGTGGAGCGTGATGACCCTGCCCATAACAAATACTATTGGCTTACAGGTGAGTTTAATAATTTGGAACCCGATGCCACAGATACAGATGAGTCTGCCATTGCACAAGGCTATGGAGCCATAGTTCCTTGCCATATAGATTTAACGCACTACGATAGCATAAAAAAATTGTCAAACCTGAACTGCGATGCCAAAGAAATATGACAAGTTTTACATCGGGCTGTCATTGTGCCTGATAATACCATTTGTATTGTTTGCCTTTACGTGGGAGTCTTTATCGGGTATGCCGTTTAAGGATATTGACTATTGGTTTGACCAGCCTGTATTTTTAAACTATGTGATATTCTGTCAGTTACCAAGCCTGCTTGTACTGTTTTGGGCGTATAAGACAGAACGGTGGAAGGTGTGCAGAGGCGGAGTCTTAGGCATTACTCCATATATTATGTTGTTGTTTTATTTGTTTGTATAGTTGGAATAATGTATGATGTATGATGTATGATGTGTGATGTATGATGTATGATGTATGATTCGCATCACCGAATCACCGAATCACCGCATCACCAATTATACTTAAAGTTTAGTAAAAAAATTATGAAATATTATCTTATAGCGGGAGAGGCTTCCGGCGATTTACACGGCAGTAATCTTATACGTTCCATTGCGGCTAATGACCCCAATGCGGATTTCCGCTACTACGGCGGAGATAAGATGCTTGTGGCAGGTGGTGAACTTGTAAAACACTACAGGGATACCGCCGTTATGGGATTTGTAAGGGTTGCCACCCATTTACATAAAATATTAAGAAATATAAATGACTGCAAGCAGGATATAGCAGAGTATGCACCTGATATACTTATACTTATAGATTATCCTGGATTTAATCTTGAGATAGCCAAATATGCAAAGGAGGTTCTTAACCTAAAAGTTGCGTACTATATTCCACCTAAAATTTGGGCTTGGAAAGAGGGTAGGGTTGAGCAGATAAAAAAGTATGTAGATGTGGTTTATTGCATATTCCCTTTTGAGGTTGAGTTTTACAAAAACCATGGTTATGAGAATGTATTGTATGTGGGTAACCCTTGTGTGCAGAGTGTTAAATCAGCATGCCATGTAAGTAAAGATGATTTTTACCTTATAAATGGTTTTGACCCCGATAAAAAGATAGTGGCTATGCTACCTGGAAGCCGTGAGCAGGAGGTTAAGCACACCATAGCGGTGCTTAATAAGATGGATAAAGCAAAATTTAATGACTGCCAATTTGTTATGGCTGCCACAAGTGCTGTTGATATGAATATGTACAAGGGCGTGGATAGTAGTGTCAAGGTGGTTTATGATGAAACTTATCCGTTGCTTACCTTTGCAGATGCGGCTATAGTGAACTCTGGTACAGCAACACTTGAGACTGCCCTATTTGGGGTTCCACAAGTAGTTGTATATCCTATAGTTATACCACGTCTGTTCTATTGGATAGGTCGTAGATATATGCTTAAAATACCGTATATTTCTTTAGTCAATATAATATCGGGTAATGAGACTGTAAAGGAGTTAGTGGCACATGAATATACAGTACAATCCACTACAGATTGTCTGTCAGACCTGCTATATAATAATGATTACATTAACTCTGTAAAGGCTGGCTACAATAAGGTTAGGGACATATTAGGTGATTCTGTAGCCTCCGATGCCGCCGCAGAGCACATTATTAAAATCTTACGGAATAAGAAAAGGTGATATTGTTCCGCACATTACGCAGAGTCATAGGCTCAATGGTAAGTCCTGCGGTCTCACCTGTGCTGTAAGGTCTGAACTCATAGTAGCGTCCATGGTTTACTTGCCAGATATAAGCAATGTCAAATGAGTGCCTTCCTACTCTGAACCCTGCACCTGCTGATACGCTGTAAGAATCCAAATCATTTATGTAATAAGTGTCGGTACGCACATCGTTAGGGTAGTAGTAACGTGTTGCCTTATCGTTATCTGTGCAGCTTGTGGTGTAACTGCCTCCAAGCCTTAAAGATAGTGCATCTATTGGCTTAACCTCAATTCCAGCCCTAATGGTGTGGGTATCTATCAGCCCCTCTCTTGTGGCGGTATGGCTTGTAACATCAAATTTAGAACTATTCTTTAACTTTATGCCGGCGTAATTATCCCATTGATAATCAATACCTAAAAAGCCATACTTGCCAAACAGGAATCCAAGACTGCCTATAGCTTTCATAGGGGCATTAAAGTAGCAGTGCTCACTTGAATTAGGAGTCCACGCTTCAGGATTTTGTTTTGTTGGGTCTGGATTTATGTTAGAATATGCTGTGCCATAGTAATTTGCACGTGCGTGATAAACCGTAGGCGTATGGTATGCACCACCTATTCTAAGCCAACTTGTAGGTCTTAATATGATACCTATTTTATAGGTAAAGCCTGTTGCATTAAGCTGTGTGCTGTTGTATAGCCTTGTATAAGCACCATTAGACATACTCTCTGTATAAGTCTCATATCTGTTATTTGTAACGTAATTACAAATAAAACTCATACCCAAATAGAATATATCGCTTATATTACCAGCCAGGCTTAATGCAAACTCATTTCCGCCACCGTTCTCCGTAACAGACACATTGTCTGTAGCAGATGTGCAGCCATATTTTTTAAAGTGGGATTCATAATTTTTCAGTCTCATTTCGCCTGTTGCGGGGTCTTTCTCATAAACAGGGTCAAACAAATAAGTCTCATAACCCAATATGGCTCTGTAGCCTACATCGGGGTTATCAAAGTTTTTTGTATTTAAAAACTCTTCCGGCTGCCCGTATGCGTCATCGGCAAGGAACTGAGTCTTGGAGTAGTTCTTGGTGCGTGAATAGGTGTAGGCACGGTCATAGTTCTTCATTCTGTTATAGGCAATTCCAAGGCTCATGCCTATAAGTCCGTTCTCTTTCCCTCTTGAGGCACCTATATCCCAATGGGCTACGTATGCCGCATTGCCAAGATTTGCATTTACACGGCGTTGGGCGGAACTTACGTCTTTCATAGTGGCATTGTTCCAATGCACATTAAGCGATGCTGTAAATTCAGATGAACGGTAAATTCCAATACCGGCAGGATTATAAAATATGGTGGAGGCATCTCCGCCTAATGCTCCCATTGCACCACCCACACCCACAAAACGTGCAGTACCGTTAATCTCTTGTTTTGAGAATAACATTGCGTCATATTTTGTGAATGACGGAGTGGCAATCCCCGATTGTGCAAAGGTGGCGATTGCTAATAAAGGTAAATATAATATTAAGAACAGTTTTTTCATATATATGGTTTGTTTTTATCTTCTTATAGTCATAGAGCGTCCACCGCCTCCACTATAGCCACCGCCTCC
>JAKSNX010000107.1 GCA_024405815.1 Paludibacteraceae bacterium
GTATATGTTTGGAGTTTATTTCTTTTTAGGCACGGGCAGGAAGAATGTGTCATTTCTGTCCGCCATACGCATCTTTCCATTGTTTTTACCAGGATTATCAATATAATCTTTTCTGCAATAATATAGTGACGTGGGGGATGTGAAAGGCAATCCGCAATATCCTTTCTTAAAATATGCTATTACCACATCATAATCTGTGTCACGATCTGCTGTTTTGGAATCAAAAAACCAAAATGCATCAGACGCTGTAGAGGCAGACCATACACCCGCCTTAATACAAAACTGACCTTGTTTTTTTTGATTGTTGGCGTATGTAATATCCTTGCGCCTATCTGAATCTCTAGTTATCCATTTACTATTAAAAATACCTCTTGTAAAGAAATGTTTTTCTTTAGGAAGTTTAGGGTTTGGACCTGAAAACAAATTAGATAACTTATCTGAACTTACGTCGCCAAAATTAATACCCTCATTGTCTCTCAAGTTATCGGTGAGCCATTGCTCTATACCTGTTACGGCTCCTGCTGTATAAAGATTATAGACAATGGAATATTCTGTACCATTGGGTGTGTATTTATGAACATACTCTACCAATTGCTTAAAATATTTTTCTGTTTTAACATCAATCCACAAAAGGCAGAATCTTGGGTCATTCAACGACTCTTGTGCAAGATATTTTTTTAGTGTCATCACATTGCCTGTGCAGTCCTGTTCTTTATAATATTTATCGTGCCCCACACACCAGTGAGAGCCTTTCACGTCATCTTTGGTTTTTACATCAATTTCCACACCATTGGCTCCATCGTTAAGAGCGGCTGCAAGAGAGTATGGCCAATTGGCTCCGTGACCGATAAGCCAAATCGGACGCTGAGCACTGACACTGATAGCTACAGTAATACCTATAATCGCTAAATAAATTTTTAATGTTTTCATTTTTTTTAATTTTATTTTTTTATTGCCTTGTAAATTCCCACGTATCCGACTCATCATCATCGTAAATGAATGTCAGCTTGTTTCCTGATACCGTATGCTTTACGCAATCATAATCTGATTCATCCTCCTTACCATCACCGTCTTCGTCATAGTATTTAAAACAGAATGAATCTCCGTTTGTTTTCCAAAGCAGATCTATTATAATTTTAGTTGGTTCATCACTTGAATAGAAACTGTATTTCATAGTTCCATTTTCATTGATAATGATATCAGTTGTAACGGTTACATCTAAACCTGCTATGGTTTCGTTGTGCCATGAACCTACTATATCTGATGGTGAATCGTTGTTTGAACTTTTTTTACAGCCGACACAAATAGTAGTCAGACAAATTGTAGCAATTAACATTACTGATAAAAATTTAACCTTTTTCATTGTATAATAATGTTATAAAAATAATATATGTTGTTATTTTTTATTCTGTACGCAACGTACATTCTGTCCGTAGTATTTTATAAAATCTAATTCGTAGTCGTTTAACGAATTATAATTATAACTGATACTGCGACCATACGCAACATCGTCAATGCTCTCGTTAGCAGTTGCAGTCCAGAATGCGGCAGTGACACCTATATTAAGAATGTTTTTCCCATTGGAATAACCACCAGGCAAAGCGGAAAAAGCAAATCCGTTAGAACCATTTCCATTATTATACCAACCTGATTTTGTTTTCAAGAGTTTCCCTGCCATATTGACGATTATGGATACCTTTGGTTCTATGTATTTTTTTAGTGTCTGCCATTCGTTTACAGTTGGAATATGCCATCCGTCAGGACAAATGCCTTGTCGGTCGCCAGTAAATTCTGAAGTTTGATTTTTCCCATTTTCCAAACCTACTGCCGCCGCCCAATTGTAAAGATATCCAAGTGATTTGATTTGTGTGCTTGTCAAGTTGGAACCATGTTGTGTACTATACATATCCCAGTTGGCTTTATTAGTTGCATCTGTGTAGTACGGTGTAAAAACCGCATTCTCTGATGTTGGAATGGTGTTGTCTTCAAGCCAAGACGCACTGTAAGCCTCAGAACCCTGGGCATATTTGTTACATCTCATATTTTCTGCCATCCAGTTCTGTTCTCCTATTTTTACCACAGGATATGTGTTTCCACATACATCCACAATTTCTTTTGTTCCATACCTTATGATGGAGACAGTTGCAGTGTTGCCGTTCTTGTTATTGAATGTGATTGTTGCAGTAGTTACTGTATCTAATGTGGACGCCTGAACCTTGACAATAAGTGTGGCATCTTTATTTCCGCTCTCCATTGACAGTGTACACCACTCGGCATCTGCTATGGCAGTCCACGAGTTGTCTGATTCTACTGTCAGAGTGTTTTCTCCACCGTCATTGTCAAAGATAAGCTCTTCAGGTGTGACGGCGAACTCAACAGGTGGTTCAGGAGTAGGCTCATTACTTTTTTTACATGCACTAAGAATCAGCAATATTATAGCCAATGTAGTAGAAATAAATTTTGATATTTTCATTTTGTTTATATTTTTAATGTATTTATATGTTATCCTCCACTGTTTCTGATGGTTTGGGGAGGGGCTTGATTTGCAGTGTGTTGGATTCTATGTGCATCTCGTTAGCAGGGAACTCTTGAAGCAGTCCTAAATTGTGGGTTGCCATAATTACTGTGGTTCCCTCTTTGCAAATCTTTTGCAATAACTCCATAAGTCCTTTGCCTGTCTCAGGGTCAAGATTTCCGGTAGGCTCGTCTGCAAGAATTAGTTTTGGATTATTAAGCAGGGCACGTGCAATTACAATACGCTGCTGCTCACCACCTGACAACTCGTTTGGCATTTTGTATCCCTTATTCTGCATACCAACTTCTTCCAAAACCTCTTTTATTCTATCTTCCATAGCGTCTGTTCCGTGCCAATCGGTAGCCTTTAGAACAAACATAAGGTTATCCTTTACAGTACGGTCTGTAAGCAGTTGGAAATCTTGGAATATAATACCTATCTTACGTCTTAGATATGGTATTTCACTCTCGCGAATAAGATTCAGACTATAGTCAAATACATCTCCTTCGCCACGGTCAATAGGTAATTCTGCATAGATGGTCTTTAGAAAACTACTTTTACCTGCACCTACCTTACCTGTAAGGTACCAAAACTCGCTTTCACCTATCTCAAGATTTATGTTTTTTAACACAAGCTGGTCTTTTTGCCAGATATCTACGTTTTTATAATTTATGAGGGTACTCATCTTTTGTAACTTTATGACGTTTTTTTAAATCTATTGCTATATCTTCTATGCTTAAACCTTTTGATGTAAGCAACACTATAAGGTGATACATAAGGTCAGAGGCCTCGTATATAAGCCTGTCGTTTGTGCCGTTTGTAGCCTCAATGACGGTCTCCACTGCCTCTTCACCCACTTTTTGTGCCATCTTGTTGACTCCTGCCTTAAATAAAGACGTGGTGTAAGACCCTTCGGGCATCTCCTGATGACGTTTCTCAATGAATTTTTGCAGAGTCTTTATAAACATTATGTTATCTGCCTCGTTAACCTCATCAAAGCAGGTGTCTGAACCAGTGTGGCATACAGGACCATCGGGGTGAACTTTTATAAGAAGCGTGTCATTATCACAATCCTCCTTGATTGAGACAACATTTAGAAAATTACCGCTGGTTTCGCCTTTTGTCCACAAACATTGGCGTGAACGGCTCCAGAATGTAACTTTACCAATATCCTGTGTCTTTTTTAGCGACTCCTCATTCATATATCCAAGCATAAGCACCTTGTTAGTGTCGGCATCCTGAATAATGGCTGGAATCAAACCTCCTTGTTTCTTAAAATCTAAAGTCATGATTTTATAATAATTTTATACATCATACATCATACATCATACATTA
>JAKSNX010000108.1 GCA_024405815.1 Paludibacteraceae bacterium
CAATGTAACTCACTTAGATTTTAAATATTATACAGCCTTGAAGAATAAATATCTAGATTTAATTGAGCAAACAGTAGATTTTCCTACAGAGGAATTTCAAGTAGTTGACAATGAGTTGTATTTCCATAATATACCACTAATGGATATTATAGAACAGTACGGTACACCGCTAAGAATCACCTATTTACCACGTATTACACAACAGATACAGAAAGCACGCCGTATGTTTAATGTGGCAATGGCTAAGGTAGATTATAATGCAGATTATCACTACTGCTATTGTACTAAAAGTTCACACTTCTCGTTTGTGATGGAGGAGGCTTTAAAGAATGGAGTAAACATAGAGACTTCTTCTGCTTTTGATATAAACTTGATAGAAAGTTTGTATGAATCTGGTACATTTAAGAAAGATAACTTTATAATTTGTAACGGATTTAAACGTCCCCAATATATAGAAAACATACAAAATCTTATAAATGAGGGATTTGAGAATGTAGTTGCAATACTTGATAATAAATTTGAGCTTGACCTTCTGCTAAAAGATATGGATAAAAAGTTCAAAGTTGGTATCAGAATAGCATCGGAGGAGGAGCCTAAATTTGATTTCTACACATCGCGTCTTGGAATCCGTTATAACGATATTCTGCCGTATTACTACGAGAAAATCAAGGATAATCCACATACAGAGCTTAAAATGCTTCATTTCTTTATAAATACAGGTATTAAAGATACCGCTTACTATTGGAATGAGCTAAGTAAGGCGGTTGAGCTTTACTGTGAGCTTAAAAAGATTTGCCCTGAGCTTGACAGCCTTGATATAGGCGGCGGTTTTCCCATAGCCACTCATCTTGACCATAATTACGAGTATGAGTATATGGCAGAGGAGATTGTGGCACTTATAAAGAACATTTGTCAGCAAAACAATGTACCAGAGCCTAATATTTTTACAGAGTTCGGCTCGTTTACAGTGGGCGAGAGTGGGGCGATTCTCTATAGTATTGTAAACCAAAAGCAGCAGAATGACCGTGAGAGTTGGGATATGATAGACAGTTCTTTTATAACTACACTTCCCGATACGTGGGCTATCAACCAACGATACATACTTTTTGCCATCAATAATTGGGATAAAGAGTATCAGCGTGTGTATCTTGGCGGTCTTACCTGCGATAGTGAGGATTTTTATAGTGCAGGGCATAACAACGCCATATTCTTACCTAAAATAAACCCTAACGATGAGCAGCCGCAGTATATAGGTCTGTTCCATACGGGAGCGTATCAAGAGGCGTTGGCAGGGTTTGGAGGCATTCAGCATTGTCTGATACCGTCACCTAAGCATGTGGTCATAGATGTTGATGAGAATGGGGAGTATTATACCAAACTCTTTGCCAAAGAGCAGAGTTATAAGTCAATGCTAAAGATTTTAGGATACTAAACCATCATCCGTCATTCTGAGCGAAGCGAAGAATCTTTTACTGTTTTTATGAGTAAATAAGATATTATACAGATGCAACTGTTTGGAGATTTTGACAATAGCTACAGAGACTACGGCAAGGCAAAGTTTGCCATTCTGCCTGTTCCGTACGATAAGACAAGCACTTGGGTGAAAGGTGCCGATAAAGGTCCCGATGCCTTTCTTGAAGCATCGTTTGCCCTTGAAAACTACGATGTGGAGACAGAAACTGAGGCTTACAAGGCAGGAATAGCCACGCTAAAGCCTGTTTTGGAAGATAAAACCCCAGAACTGCTATGCAGTGCCGTTGAGCGTGAGACTGCAAAACTACTCAGTGACGGCAAGTTTCCTATAATGATAGGTGGAAACCATACTTGCTCAATAGGCTCCATCAGGGCTATGGCTTCCCAATATAAGAATTTGACAATTCTACAACTTGATGCACATTCAGATTTGCGTCCTGAATATGAGGGCACAGAACTTAACCACGCTTGCGTTATGTATCAGGCACAGAAACTTTGCCCGATAACCCAGGTTGGCATACGCAGTCAATGTATAGAGGAACTGCCATACGTTAAAAAAGAGCGTACTTTTTATGCTCACAATATATTTGATAACAATAATTGGCAGAGCAAAGCCATTGATACGCTATCAGAAAATGTATATATAACCATAGATTTGGATGTATTTGACCCATCCGTGCTGCCATCTACAGGCACACCAGAGCCAGGTGGACTTACATACTATCAGGTTCTGCATTTTCTGCGTAGCGTAATAAAAGAGCGTAATGTTGTTGGTTTTGACATTGTGGAACTATGCCCCAACCCCACAGACAAAGCTTCAGACTACCTTGCTGCCAGGCTTGCATACCAACTTATGACGTATAAATTGAAAGTTGAAAGTTAATTACATTTCGTCATCCTGAGCGTAGCGAAGGATCTCATAATGTAAGCAGTATTATTTATGGACGTAAAAATTGAGTCATCGTGGAAAGCCGTTCTGCAAACGGAGTTTGACAAGCCCTATTTTAAGGTCTTGACAGACTTTGTGCGTGCAGAGTATGCCACACGCACCATATATCCCCCTGCAGGTAAGATTTTCAACGCATTTAACTCTTGTCCGTTCTCAGATGTAAGAGTGGTTTTGCTTGGGCAAGACCCTTATCATGAGCCAGGACAGGCTCACGGGCTATGCTTCTCAGTAAATGACGGAGTGCAGTTTCCACCATCATTACAAAATATATTTAAGGAAATCAGCACAGAATACGGAACACCTATTCCAGAGAGTGGCAATCTGGAGCGTTGGGCAAAGCAAGGAGTGCTGCTGCTGAACGCCACATTAACAGTGCGTGAACATCAGGCAGGTTCACATCAGGGTAAAGGTTGGGAGACGTTCACCGATGCTGTAATAAAAACCATTTCAGACCATAAAAGTGGGGTTGTGTTCCTGCTTTGGGGCAGTTACGCCATCAGCAAATCCAAATTCATAGATAAGACAAAACACTGTGTGCTGACATCGCCACACCCATCACCGCTGTCATCATATCGTGGCTTCTTTGGAAATAACCACTTCATAAAAGCCAATGAGTACTTAGCCTCAATAGGAAAACCGCAAATAAATTGGTAAAATTTGTTGATTTTATAAAAAGTACGTACCTTTGCAGAACAAAATTTCAAAACATTTTTAATCATGAAGAAATTAGTTAAATTAGTTAGTTTTGCTACACTTGTAGCATTGTTTGCTTTAACAGCATGTAAAAACGATTCTAAATCAGAGCCAAGTGTAGATGAGAGTAAAATCGTAGGCACATGGAATGTGTTTACCATTAGTATTAAGGACTCAGAAGGTGTTCTTGATAAGTTTAAACTTGAAGGTACACCTGCTCAGGTTGCTCAAAAGATAAGAGAACTACCATTAGATCCTTCTATGACAGAACCGCTTGCTAAACAAGTGGAGGCATTTGGTAAGGCTCAGTTTACTTTTAACGCCAACCATACAACCACTGGTGGTGAGACTTGGTCTTTAAGTGGCAATACAGTAAAAGTGGCATCTCCAGAAGGAAAGACACAAGAACTTAAATATTCTAATGACATTCTTTCTTTTGCAGTTGTAAATGACAATGTAACTATAAAACTTAATTTTGCAAAAGCCACTGCAAATGCATTTTAAGTGTCCGTCAAGTTAATCTTATTCTAAGATA
>JAKSNX010000109.1 GCA_024405815.1 Paludibacteraceae bacterium
TTGTTTGGTGCAAGTATGGAGAATGCCGCCGCATTATATACATCGGGTGATTACGATGGGTGTGTAAAAGAGTACAATGAAATTCTTGACAGCGGAATGGAGAGTGCCACCCTATATTATAATTTAGGTAATGCACATTTCCGTTTGGGGCAGATGGCACAAGCCATTCTTAACTATGAACGTGCATTAAGGCTTGAGCCTGCCAATGCAGATATAAAGCATAACTTAGAGTTTGCCAAAGAGAGAACCATAGATAAGATAGATGCCCCTGAAACCATATTCTTGGAGCGTTGGTGGAGCGATATTGTAAATCTGACTACGGCAGATGTATGGGCTTATTGGTCTGTAGGCTTGTTTACGCTCTTTATAGCCGCACTACTGTGCTATATTTTCTCACGCACCTTATGGCTCAGAAAATCAGGATTTGCCATTGCGGTTATATCATTGTTCTTTACAATATTCACTTTTGTTTTTGCATATCAGCAGAATGCGGTTAAAGAGAATAGCTCTTATGCTATAATATTCGCCCCTACAGTTACTATAAAAAGTACACCCGATGTAAGTGGCACAGACTTGTTTATATTACATGAGGGTACTAAGGTACAGGTGATTGAGGCTGCAGGTTCTTGGGTTGAAATTATTACAGAAGATGGTAGTAAAGGGTGGCTTAACGCAGAAGCGATAGAGATAATCTAATACAGATATGGATGCATTTATTCAAATATTTTATTCTATTATAGGTTGGTTTGACCAGTTAGACAAATCCATCATATTAGAGATAAATTCACATTATAATGACTATTTTGATGTGTTTATGATGTGGGTCTCTGATAAATGGATTTGGGTGCCTATGTATTGTTCCATATTGTATGTAATAGCTAAGACCAAAAAGATAGAGACCGTAATGGTAGTGTTAGGTGTAGTGTTTACGGTTGTTCTTTGTGACCAGGTTTCTGCAAGCATATTTAAACCTATATTCCATAGGTTCCGCCCTGCACAAGACCCGGAGATAGGGCAGTTATGCCATGTTGTATGTGGCTATGGAAACAGCCTGTATGGTTTTGTATCATCACATGCTGCCAATACTTTTGGGGTGGCTGTGTTTTTGACACTTGTTTTCAGAAACAAGCTTTTTGAACTTTTTATATTCTTTTGGGCACTTATAAACTGCTACTCCAGAATGTATCTTGCCGCCCACTATTTAGGCGATATAGTGTGTGGTGCCATATTGGGGGTATTGCTTGGCTGGCTAAGCTATTGGATATATAAAAAGTTGGTGCTTTTGCTGCCACAGTTCCATTATATCCAGCATAAAAATAATAGTAGGGCAAATGTGGATTTTCCCACAAAAGAGATTCTTCCGTTCTTTTGGACTTATATTGTCACTTTTGCATTTATAGCCCTAAGTTCCACAAAGCATATTATTTTCTGCTAAAAGTTAAAATTTAGACAAGTTTTCTTGCATAACTAAAAAATAAATGCTAACTTTATAGCACTAAAAACTTGAAGTGTAACATTTAAATATTAAAAGTTATGATTAAGCAAATAACATTCAATCAGTTGAGAGCAATTAAAGATGCTTTGCCAGACGGTAGTATGCAGACTATTGCAAGTGAACTTGGTATTTCTGCCGATACAGTCAGAAATTATTTCGGAGCACAAAAATATGATAGTGGAGATGCTTGTGGTATTCACCTTGAGGCAGGTCCTGACGGTGGTATGGTTGTTTTTGATGATACCAAGATTTTGGATGCCGCACTTGAAATTCTTTGCTTTAACGGTCTTTTAAGACTTTAATCTCTTAGGTTAAGACATCCATTTGCGGAACCGTTGCATTGCTTCAATAGTGTTTTCGCGGCTGTTGAACCCGGTAAAGCGGAAAAATCCCTCGCCTTTGTGCCCGAATCCGTCGCCCGGAATGCAGACAACCTCCGCATCGTAGAGTAACTCCTGGAAGAAACGCCAGGAGTCTTTTTTATACGGGGTCTTAATCCACACATTAGGTGAGTTTACCCCTCCATACACGTCCAGACCAAGAGCGCTTAACTCTTCTCTTATTATTTTTGAGTTCTCAAGATAATAATCAATGATTTCTTTATATTGGATTTGCCCCTCTTTGGAGTATATGGCTTCAGCACCACGCTGTACAACATACGATGTACCGTTATAGTAGGTGGTTATACGCCTGTTCCACAGTTGGTTAACTCTAAGGCACTCACCATACATGGTGTAGCCTATAATGTCTTTTGGTACTACGGAATATGAGCATCTAAGTCCTGTAAAACCTGCTGTTTTGGAGAAACTGCGAATCTCTATGGCACATTTTTTAGCCCCTTTTATCTCATAAATGGAGTGGGGTATGTTATCTTCTCTAATATATGCGGAGTATGCTCCATCGTAGATAATAATAGCTTTATTCTCAAGAGCATAATCCACCCATTGTTTTAGTTGCTCTTTAGTCAGTGCTATGCCTGTAGGATTATTTGGGTAGCAAAGGTAAATTATATCAACTTTCTCTTTTGGCAGTTTGGGAACCCAACCATTCTCCTCTGTACAGGGTATATATACTATATTGCTCCAGATTGCATCTTCTGTAATATAACCTGAACGTCCACCCATAATGGCGGCATTCTCATATACAGGATATACGGGGTCTGTAATGGCTATTATATTGTCTCTTCCAAATATATGCCCTATGTTGCCCACATCACTTTTTGAGCCATCGCTTATAAACACCTCATCGGGGTCAAGAGAGACACCTCTTGATGCGTAGTCAAACTTTATAATCTTATCTATAAGGAATCTGTAGCCTACCTCAGGACCATAGCCACGGAAAGTCTTTACATCTGATAGTTCCTGCACGGCATCTTGCATAGCCTTAATTACGGCATCGGGTAGAGGACGTGACACATCACCCTGACCAAGCCGTATAATATTGGCATTAGGGTGTATAACCTTATGAGCGTTAATCTTTTGCTCTATCTCATTGAACACATAACACTCAGGCAGTTTAAGATAATTCTCATTGACAAGAGCCATAATTTGCAAAAATACTTATTTTTTAATAAATTTGCAAAAATTTACATTTAATTAGATTTTATGAAAGCGTATGTTTTTCCAGGGCAGGGTGCCCAATTCCCAGGTATGGGTAAAGAGTTGTATAACTCATCGTCAGTGGCTAAGTCTTTGTTTGACAAGGCTAATGATATATTAGGTTTCTCTATTACAGATATAATGTTTGATGGTACTGATGAGGATTTGCGTCAGACTAAGGTAACACAGCCAGCCGTTTTTCTGCATTCAGTAATTTATGCCAAGACTATAGAGAATTTCCAACCCGATATGACTGCAGGTCACTCTCTTGGAGAGTTTTCAGCACTTGTAGCGGCAGGAGCATTAAGTTTTGAAGACGGACTTAAACTTGTAAGCAAGCGTGCTATGGCTATGCAGAAGGCTTGTGAGAAACAACCTTCAACTATGGCTGCCGTACTTGGCTTGGAAGATTCTGTGGTAGAGGATATTTGTAAAAAGGTAAATGGCGTAATAGTTCCTGCCAATTATAACTGTCCTGGTCAGTTGGTGGTATCGGGTAGTGTGGAGGCTATAGATGCCGCCATTCCTATGTTTGAGGAGGCAGGTGC
>JAKSNX010000011.1 GCA_024405815.1 Paludibacteraceae bacterium
GTTTCTAATAGTAATTAAGTTTTGTTTGTGCAACACGCCCCAACTTCCAAGTGGGCGTGTTGCTGTTTTTATGTGTAAAACGATGGAGTGCGGCAAATGTTAAAGTTTGTTAAAACTTCAAGGCAGACCATTACTTTAAATACTATTTTCAGTACTTTAAGTCATAGTTATTAAATACTTGAGTTAAAGTATGTTAAATTTAATTTGTTTATATTGTTAAAGACATTAACTTTGCATTGGAAATTAATGTGCAAACACTATGCAAATATACAATATACGTGGCAGACGAGTGGTGCTGGACAGGGAACTGGCGGCAGCACTTGGTGTAGAAACCAAACTTATAAAAAGGAATGTGAAGAGACATCCTGAGCTTTTCATTAGTGATGATTTTGCCTTTGAAATGACAGAAAAGGAATGTTTGAGGTGTCTGGCAGACACCTCAAACCATAGTGGAAGAGGCGGTTCAAGATACCTTCCAATTGCTATAACAGAAAA
This sequence comes from Paludibacteraceae bacterium, assembly GCA_024405815.1. Classification (GTDB taxonomy): domain Bacteria; phylum Bacteroidota; class Bacteroidia; order Bacteroidales; family Paludibacteraceae; genus Enterocola. The sequence goes on from JAKSNX010000011.1 coordinate 496, forward strand.
GGGTGTGCAAGTGTTAAAATCACTAATGAAAAGTTATGCTGATATTGACTTTTCTGATGAGCCGCCACTACCTGCTGTTTATGAAAAATCGTGGAATGAAGGTGCTGTGATGCAGTATAAACTTGATAATTCTAATAATTTAGACGTTTATGTTGCAGAAGAAACAGTGTGGCTTACGCAAGAGCAAATTGCCCTCCTATTTGACAGTAGCAAGTCAAATATCAGTGAACATTTAAGCAATATTTTTGAGTGCAATGAACTCTCAGAAATGGCAACTGTTCGGAAATTCCGAACAGTTCAAATTGAGGGCGGACGTTCCATCTGCCGCGATATAAACTACTATAATCTTGATGTTATAATATCGGTGGGTTTTAGGATAAACACCGCACGTGGAATCAAGTTCAGACAATGGTCAAATACTGTAATTAAGCAGCAAATAATATTGCAAAGCAATGCCGATTTTGAGATTAAGGCTTTGCATAGTGAAATTGATTACCGTTTTTCTAATTATGACGTAAGGTTAGACAAGGTTGAAAGGCAACTTGATTGTTTTGTAAACAAATCTCTTCCTCCAGCAGAGCAGATTTTTATGCAGGGGCAGTTCTTTGATGCATATAAGTTATTCTCTGATTTAATACGAAGTGCTAAAGAACGTGTTATTATTATAGACAACTATGTTGATGAGAGTGTGCTTGAACTTTTAAGAAAACGCAATGCAGGTGTTATCGGTGTTATATATACGAATGAGAAGTGCTATAGCAATAATAATTTCAAACTTGATTTACAAAAGTATAATGCCCAGTATGCTACTATTGATGTTTATCCTATGAGCAAGGTTCACGATAGGTTTATGATAATAGATGATACGCTGTACTCATCGGGTGGGTCATTTAAGGATGCTGGTAAAAAGTTGTTTTCTTTTGAGAAAATGACTTTAAGCCCCGATGTAATTATACAACACATCTCTACTTCCAAGTAGGCGTGTTGCTGTTTTTTTGCAAAATCCGGAAAAAAAGCCTAACTTTGTAGAAAATTGTTAACTATGAAAAAATACATTATCTCTTTAGTTTTATTGTTTGCCACAATTAGCGCATTTGCAGGTTCATTTAGTTTTAAAGGAGGTTATATCTTTTTTGATAACACCGTAACCAAATGGAACTATCCGCATATACTGCTTGTAATAGGTAATGACAGTTATAGTTCTGTTTATGAGATGTTTGATGATGAGGGCAAAGGCTCATTCAAATGCTCTCTGCCGTACGGCTGGACAGATGCTACATATATGGCTGTAATAGCAAGTTCAAATGTCTGGGACTCCGGCTCTTGGAGCAGCAGCAATCTTGTAAACGCAAAGGCATACTCTAAGGCTTATACAGCCGGGCTGGAATCTAAAGAGAAACAAGGATTCAAGTTCACTCCGCAGACAGCTGGTAATGACTGCAAACTATCTCTTACTTGGTTAGGCGATAATTTCCCTAACTTCACATTCTCTGATGAGTCAAAGAACAACTGCTATGAGATAGACGCTACAAACGGCACTATAAAGTTTATAATGTCAACTTCAAGCAAGCGTTTTAATTTAGACCCTAACTCAGTAAAGAAAGTATATGTATATGGCTCTATATCGGCTTGGAACAATGCTGATGAGTATTACCGTCTTACCCGATACAGTTTTGACGGTTGCTTCTATATTATACTGCCACTGTCTGCCATTGAGCGTCCCGGTAACAGCGGGGCTCCTGAGTTCCTGTTCCACATTTACAAGACAGACGGTTCAGACTATACAGAGCGTTCTCACTCAAGTTGGCAAGGGCATATTGACAGCCGACTACTGTTTGAAAACAATGGTATAAATATGTGTGTGGCATTTACTGAGGCTGAGAAGAATGAACTTGCAGAGCGTGCCAAGATTGCCAAATATGTGGCTCCGTTATCTGATTTTAATCTTAGCAAAGAGGCTGACCAAAAGCGTATAAGTAATTTCCGTGGAGTGCCTGGCACCACAAAACTGTTCCGCAGTTACCATCCATACAAGCCAGACCGTGCTAAGTATGAAACTGAGCATGAGCGTATGGTTTGGGTTGCTAAAAATGCGGCAAATGCAGGTATAAAGTGTGATTTAGCCCTATCGGGGAATGAAGAGAAGCACGCCGGAGAAAAATACACTTGTGGCGGTAAAGAATATACAATTACCATACCTGATTACTACAAGAGCATTATAGCTAATAAAAATGTGCTTTATGTAGGCACCAAGAATGGCAAGACTCCTACTTTTGATGATGCCATCTTCCATTCAAACGAAAAGACTTACGCAGAGTGGATTAAGGAACTTGTAGAGTTTGTTATTGATGACGCACACCCTGCTCCGTTCCAGATTCACTGTAGCCTTGGAGCAGACCGTACAGGTTCTTTCTGTGCCACTATTGCGGCTCTTTGCGGTGCAAGTTGGGATGAGATAGCGGAGAATTATGAGGGCACATCTAACCTACAGATTCAGGAGTTCAGGCATAGGAATGTAATTAAATATCACCTTAAAAATATGACAGGTGTTGACCCTACCACTTGTAAAAACCTGCAGCAGGTAGTTGCAGACCACTTTATTAAGGGCGGTTATCTGACGGCAGAGCAGATAGAAAAATTAAGGGTTAAGCTGAATGACATTACAGAGGATGAGACAATTCCCACAGACAGCTATAATGGTGATGCACAAGGTGTAACCTATATTAAGGTTATTGAGGGCAACAATGCTGACATAACCATATATAAAACCGCCCCTGATTACCCTACCCAAGCCTACACCCTCTCTGGTAAGCAGAAATAAAAATTGTTAATAAGTTAGCCGCCTATTTTTTTGAGATGCGTTTAGTTTGCACTATTTTTGCATTTGCAAATTAATTTGGCTATGATTTCATTTTTCAAAACTTCCGCAGGCACTTACTACGCTGTGGAGACAGAGAGTGCATTAGACGCACAAGATTCAGAAAAACTTGTTTGGTTATTTGACGGAGCCACCCCACTTGGCTGTGCCGCCATAGACGGAGACTTTACAGGTCCTCGCCGTGAGATGATTACCCCTTGGAGTACCAATGCCGTAGAAATTACCCAAAATATGGGTCTTAAAGGCATTAAGCGTATAGAGGAGTATATTCCAAGCAGTCAGGTTAAGGAATTTGACCCGATGCTGCAACGCAAATACACCACCCTTGACAGCACACTGTTTAAGGTTGACAAAACTCCAGACCCAATAGTTTATATTAAAGATATAGTTGAGTATAACAAGCAGGAGGGTCTTGCACTTAGTGAGCAAGAGATTGCCTATCTAAATGAGGTCTCAGAGAAACTTGGCAGACCGCTTACAGACAGTGAGGTGTTCGGGTTCTCACAGGTTAACTCAGAGCACTGCCGTCATAAAATCTTTAACGGACAATATATAATAGACGGTAAAGAGAAAGAGTTATCGCTGTTTAAGCTTATTAAAAAGACATCGCAAGAGAATCCAAACACACTTGTGTCGGCATATAAAGATAATGTGGCATTTAACGATGGTCCTAAAATACAGCAGTTTGCACCTAAAAGCGGTGATAAGCCAGACTTTTTTGAGGTAAAGGACATAGAGTCTGTAATATCTCTTAAAGCAGAAACACACAACTTCCCTACTACCGTAGAGCCGTTCAACGGTGCCGCTACAGGTACAGGCGGTGAAATCCGTGACCGTTTAGGTGGCGGTAAGGCTTCATTGCCTATTGCAGGTACAGCGGTTTATATGACTTCTTATCCACGTAATGAGCAACGCAGTTGGGAATGGAGCATTAAAGAGCGTAAATGGTTATATCAGACCCCTGAGCAGATACTTATAAAGGCTTCTAATGGTGCTTCTGACTTTGGAAATAAATTCGGTCAGCCGCTTATCTGCGGTTCTCTGCTTACATACGAGCATCAGGAGAACGATAAGACCTACGGCTACGATAAGGTTATTATGCTTGCAGGTGGCGTAGGTTTCAGCTCAAAACGCGATGCCCTTAAAGGTGAGCCTGTTCCCGGTGAGAAGGTTGTGGTTATGGGCGGCGATAACTACCGCATTGGTATGGGCGGAGGTGCAGTATCGTCTGTAGATACTGGTTTATATGCAGGTGCCATTGAATTAAATGCCGTACAACGTGCCAACCCAGAAATGCAGAAGCGTGTATCTAACGTAATCCGTACTCTTGCAGAGAGCAACAGCAACCCTATAGTTTCTATTCACGACCACGGTGCAGGCGGACATCTGAACTGCCTTTCTGAACTTGTGGAAAGCACTGGAGGCAAGATAGACATGAGCAAGTTGCCCATCGGTGACACCACCCTATCTGATAAGGAAATCATTGGCAATGAGAGCCAAGAGCGTATGGGTATGCTTATAGATGAAAAGAATCTGGAGCTTGTAAAGCGTATTGCAGACCGTGAGCGTGCCCCTATGTATGTTGTGGGTGAGACTACAGGCGATATGGACTTTGTGTTTGAGAAACAGAATGGAGAGAAACCTATTAACCTCAAACTTGAAATGATGATTGGCAACCCACCACGCACTGTAATTAAGGATAATACGGTAGATGAGAAATTTGCAGAGCCTAAGACATCTGCCACTAAGATAGAGGAATACCTGAAGAATGTACTTACTACAGAGAGTGTTGCCTGCAAGGATTGGCTTACCAATAAGGTGGACCGTTCTGTTACGGGTAAAATTGCACGTCAGCAGTGCCAAGGTGAGATTCAGTTGCCACTTAGCGACTGTGGTGTGGTTGCACTTGACTACACCGGAACAAGCGGTATTGCAACGTCTATAGGTCACGCACCTGTAGCGGCACTCGCATCGCCTGAAAGCGGTTCTGTGCTCTCTATTGCCGAGGCACTTACAAACATAGTTTGGGCTCCGCTTAAGAACGGACTGAGCAGTGTATCACTCTCCGCCAACTGGATGTGGCCCTGCAAGAATCCTGGTGAGGACGCACGCCTATACAAGGCTGTTGAGGCTTGCAGTGATTTTGCCTGCTCTCTTGGTGTGAACATTCCAACAGGAAAGGACAGCCTCTCAATGACTCAAAAGTATGGCAATGATAAGGTCTATGCTCCAGGCACTGTAATAATTTCAGCAGGCGCGGAGGTTAGCGATGTTAAGAAGACTGTATCTCCTGTTCTTGTAAAAGACAAGAAGACAGATATTTACTATATTGATTTCTCATTTGACTCACTTAAACTTGGTGGCTCTGTATTATATCAGACACTTCAGGCAGTGGGCTCAAAAGTTCCTACAATTAAGAACGCGGAATATTTTGCAGACGCATTTGAAGCAGTGCAAAAACTTATAAATGACGGACTTGTTCTTGCAGGACACGACATTTCAGCAGGCGGTATTATCACCACGCTTCTTGAAATGACATTTGCCAACAAGGAAGGTGGTCTTAAGGTAAACTTCTCTGGTCTTGCAGAAAAGGATTTGGTTAAGATTCTGTTTGCTGAAAACCCTGGTGTTTGTATTCAGGTTAAGGATAGCAATAAGGTTGAAAAGATATTGAAGAATGCAGGCATAGGCTTTGCAAAAATAGGTTACCCTACTGACGTCCGCACACTTGAAATTGCAAAAGATAAGTCACACTATAGTTTTGACATTGATGAACTGCGTGATGTATGGTATCACACATCATACTTGCTTGACCGCCGTCAAAGTGGTGAGAAATGTGCGTTGGAGCGTTTTGAGAACTACAAGAAACAGCCTCTTGACCTTCATATACGCAACAGTTTCTCAGGCAAACTGTCTCAGTTCGGGCTAAGCCGTGTACACGGAGAATCAAAGGCTAAAGCGGCTATCATCCGTGAAAAAGGTACTAACGGAGAGCGTGAGATGGCTTACTCACTCTACCTTGCCGGCTTTGATGTGAAAGATGTCCATATGACCGACTTGGCATCAGGGCGTGAGACTCTTGAAGATGTAAATATGATTGTATTCTGCGGTGGGTTCTCTAACTCCGATGTTCTTGGCAGTGCCAAAGGCTGGGCTGGCGGTTTCCGCTACAATGAGAAGGCTAAAAAGGCTTTGGAGAATTTCTACAAACGCCCCGATACACTGAGTCTTGGTATATGCAACGGCTGTCAGTTGATGGTTGAACTTAACCTTGTAAACCCGGAGCATAGCAAACGCACAAAGATGCTTCATAATAACTCTCATAAGTTTGAATCTGAGTTTATAGGGGTACAGATACCTGAAAACAATTCAGTTATGTTCTCTTCTCTAAAGGGAAGCAGACTTGGTATTTGGGTTGCTCACGGAGAGGGCAAGTTCTCTCTGCCTATGGGTGAGGATAAATATAACATTGTGGCTAAATACTGCTACAGCGGATACCCTGCAAACCCTAACGGTTCTGATTTTGATGTGGCTGGCATTTGCTCTGCAGATGGCAGACACCTGGCTATGATGCCACACCTTGAGCGTGCCATATTCCCATGGCAGTGGGGCTGCTATCCAGAGGGCAGAAATGATGAAATAACACCTTGGGTTGAGGCGTTTGTCAATGCTCGTAAGTGGATAGAAAAATGTTAAAACTTTTTACAACATTCTTCAAAATAGGTCTCTTTACCTTTGGTGGCGGATATGCAATGATTCCGCTTATGGAAGATGATGTTGTAAACAAGAATCATTGGCTTACTAAAGAGGATTTTGTGGATATGCTTGCTGTGGTGCAGACCCTACCCGGTCCCATCTCAGTAAACATATCTCTTTTTGTGGGCTACAGAGTTAAAGGCGTATGGGGTGCATTTTTATCGCTTTTAGGCATTGTAATTCCATCTTTTGTAATAATTCTGCTAATAGCGGCAGTTTTCACTGACTTTACTGATAACCCTACCGTAGTAAAGGTGTTTAAAGGCGTAAGACCCGCTGTGGTGGCACTTATCGCCGCCCCTATTGTAAGAATGTACAAGACTGCAGGGGTAACGCTGAAAAACGTTTGGATACCTATAGCAGCAGTTGTTCTTATTGGCTTTTTAGGGGTGTCGCCTATATGGGTTATTTTAGCAACAGCCATCTTAGGTATAGTTTATAATATGTGGAGACCTTCTCCATCAAAACCCGATGAAAAATGAGCCTCTACCTGCAACTTTTCATAACGTTTTTTAAGATAGGCCTTTTTGGTTTTGGAGGGGGCTACTCTATTGCCGCACTGATACAAGATGAGGTTGTAAATGTAAACAACTGGATGTCTGTGGCGGAGTTTACTGATATTATGGCAATATCGCAGGCTACACCCGGACCTATTGCCATAAACTGTGCCACATACGTGGGTTACACTGCCACGCAGAGTGTATTAGGCTCTGCCTTAGCCACCATTGCGGTAACTTTGCCATCTGTTATCATTGTGGGGCTTGTATGTGTGTTTTACAATAAGTTTAAGGCAAACAAATATGTGGGCTACGCATTTTCTTGGCTAAAACCACTTGTTGTAGGGCTTTTGGCATCGGCGGCTATTATGCTTTGCAATAAAGAAAATTTTATAGATTGGTATAGTATTATTATATTTGCAGTGGTTGCGGCACTCTCAATTAAGAGGGTGAACCCTATAATTTTGTTGAGTTGTGCCGGGATTGTGGGAGGCTTGATATATTAGGGTCAAGGATTTATGTATGATGTATAATGTATGATGTATGAGTCGCCTACGGCGACAGAGGACGAATATATGAATAATACAGAGAAGATACTATTGTTACTGTCTCAGCAGAAGTTTTCTGATGAGCAACGGTTGCGGCTGGAAGCACTTGCAAAGGGTGTGGATTGGGGAGTTGTATGCAAATTAGCAAAGGTGCATAAAATAGAGAGCCTTATTTATAACAACTTGCGTAACAATAACTTACTAAGTATTCTACCAAGCAATATAGAAAATCATCTTAAAGCCGTATATTATCAGGTATCCATCAGGAACTCTCAATTTAAGGAGTTGGCAGAAAACATATCGGGGTTATGCCCCGATTCTAAAATTCTGCTGGTAAAGGGTTCTGCCCTAATTTTTGATTTTTATAAGGATTTGGGGGCACGCTACCTTGCAGATGTGGATATTATGGTGCCTAAGGCAGATAGGGATTATGTTTGGAAACAGTTGACATCGGGTAATTGGAACGATGATAATTGGCCAGGACTTAAATCAAAAGCCCACAACATTCTAAATGATGCCAACTATAAAACAATGCACTACCTCTACTATGGCAAGGCGGAGAACTCTCAATTTGTGGATATTCATTGGAAATTCTACATAGGTGACGGGGATGATTCTGTGGCAGAGTATGCCTTTAACAAGGCGGTATGCGTAAAAGATAATTTGTATGTACACTCTAATGAGATGCAGGTGGTTCATCTTTGTACAAACAATTACCTTGATTACAGGGAAGGTGGCGTTATGTACCTTAGAAATCTATGCGATATAAATGAGTTTATTCTATCACGCAGTATAGATTGGAGTGAGGTTGATTCCATTTTACAAATTAGTGGTACACAAAGCGTTATTAGAGAGGCTGTTATACACTCTCTTAATATTATTGAATCTCTGTTTAACACACCAATTCCAAGTAAATACAAAGAGAACGTTTTTAACGGAATTGAAATTTCACCTATATCACTGTTACATTTACCTGTAACAAAATTGAAAAAAAATGCCATGCAATCTTTTATCGGGAATATAAAGGCATTAGGCAAACCATCTTTAGTATGCCTTTATGTCTTTAAGGAGATATTTCCCGATGGCAGATGGCTTAAAGGAATGTACCCCGATTCCCACGCACCCCTACTCTCCTACTGGTCTTATATGGTGCGGAGACACTTGCTACACAAAAATATAAGATACAAGGGATAATTTTCAATTATTTTTTGTATATTTGCAGTTTGTATATAAAAAACGCATTTATCACTTTAAAATTTATATAAAATGGCAAAAGAAAAGAAATTCTTGACCTGTGATGGTAATCAGGCAGCGGCACACGTATCGTACATGTTCTCTGAGGTAGCCGCTATCTACCCTATCACACCGTCATCCACAATGGCTGAGTACGTTGATGACTGGGCGGCAGCCGGAAGGAAGAACATTTTTGGCGAAACAGTCTTAGTTCAGGAAATGCAATCTGAGGCAGGTGCTGCAGGTGCAGTTCACGGTTCATTGCAGGCAGGTGCACTTACCACCACCTACACAGCATCACAAGGTCTGCTCCTTATGATTCCTAACATGTATAAGATTGCAGGTGAGTTACTGCCTTGCGTATTCCACGTATCGGCACGTACACTTGCATCTCATGCACTATGTATATTTGGTGACCATCAAGACGTGATGGCTTGCCGTCAGACAGGTTTTGCTATGCTTTGCGAGGGTTCTGTACAAGAGGTTATGGACCTTGCAGGTGTTGCCCACCTATCTACAATCAAGTCTCGTGTTCCTTTTGTAAACTTCTTTGACGGATTCCGTACATCTCATGAGATTCAGAAAATTGAGGCTCTTGACAATGAAGATTTGGCTCCGCTTATTGACCAAAAAGCATTGGCAGAGTTCCGTGCAAGGGCTTTGAACCCACAGAATCCTGTTATGCGTGGTATGGCAGAGAACCCAGACCACTTCTTCCAGCACCGTGAGGCTTCTAACCCTTACTACAATGCAGTTCCTGAAATTGTAGAGGAATATATGAATGAGGTTTCCAAAATTACAGGACGTAAATACGGACTATTTAATTACTATGGAGCACCCGATGCAGACCGTGTAATAATTGCAATGGGTTCTGTAACAGAGGCTATCCGTGAGACTATAGACTACCTTACCGCTAAAGGTGAGAAGGTTGGACTTGTAGCAGTTCACCTATATCGTCCGTTCTCTGCAAAACATTTCCTTGCAGCACTTCCAAAAACCGCTAAGCGTATTGCTGTACTTGACCGTACAAAAGAGCCTGGTGCTAACGGTGAGCCTATGTATCTTGATGTTAAAGATGTTCTTTACGGAATGGAGAATGCTCCGCTTGTAGTTGGCGGTCGTTATGGTCTTGGCTCTAAAGACACTACACCGGCACAAATTCTTGCAGTTTATGAGAACCTTGCAATGAAAGAGCCTAAAAACAATTTCTGCATAGGTGTGGTTGATGATGTTACATTTACATCGCTGCCTAAGAAAGAAGAGATTGCTCTTGGCGGTGCAGGTATGTTTGAGGCTAAGTTCTACGGACTTGGAGCTGACGGTACTGTAGGTGCAAACAAGAACTCTGTTAAGATTATAGGTGACAACACCAACAAGCATTGTCAGGCATATTTCTCTTACGACTCTAAAAAGTCTGGCGGTTTCACATGCTCTCACTTGCGTTTTGGAGACACACCTATCCGCAGCACATATTTGGTAAACACACCTAATTTTGTGGCTTGCCACGTACAGGCTTACCTAAAGATGTACGATGTTACACGTGGCTTGCAAAAGAACGGTACATTCCTTCTTAACACAGTTTGGGACGGCGATACACTTGCCGCTAACCTGCCTAACAAGGTTAAACGTTACTTTGCACAAAACAACATCACTGTTTATTATATAAATGCAACTCAGATTGCACAGGAAATAGGTCTTGGCAACCGTACCAACACCATTCTTCAATCTGCATTCTTCCGTATCACAGGCGTTATTCCTGTAGAACTTGCTGTAGAGCAGATGAAGAAATTTATTGTTAAGTCTTACGGCAAGAAAGGACAAGATGTTGTGGATAAGAACAATGCCGCAGTTGACCGTGGCGGTGAGTACAAGCAGCTTACTATTGACCCTGCTTGGGCTAACCTGCCTGATGACGCTGCCGTTAAGAACAACGATACTGAATTTGTAAACAATATAGTTCGTCCTATAAACGCACAAGACGGAGACTTGCTGCCTGTATCTGCATTCAAGGGAATTGAAGACGGTACTTGGTATCCTGGCACAGCTGCTTGTGAAAAACGTGGTGTAGCGGCATTTGTTCCTGTTTGGAATGCAGAGAACTGTATCCAATGTAACAAGTGTGCATTTGTATGTCCTCACGCTTGTATCCGTCCGTTCGTTTTGGACGACAAGGAGGCTGCAGGTCTGAATGCAACTATGATTGAGATGAAGGCTCCTCTTGCTATGAAGGGAATGAAGTTCCGTATGCAGGTAGGCGTTATGGATTGTCTTGGTTGCGGTAACTGCGTTGACGTTTGTCCGGGCAATCCAAAACTTGGAGGTCCTGCTCTTAAGATGGTTCCTCTTGAGGGACAACTTGCAGAGGCTGCCAACTGGGATTACTGCGTAGCCAATGTTAAGTCCAAACAGAATTTGGTTGACATAGCCGCCAATCCTAAAAACTCTCAGTTTGCAACTCCGCTGTTTGAGTTCTCAGGTGCTTGTTCAGGTTGCGGTGAGACTCCATACGTTAAGCTTATCTCTCAACTGTTTGGTGACCGTGAGATTGTATCTAACGCTACAGGATGTTCTTCAATCTACTCAGGTTCTGTTCCTTCAACTCCTTACACTAAGGATGAGAACGGTCATGGTCCTGCTTGGGCTAACTCACTGTTTGAGGATTTCTGCGAGTATGGTTTGGGTATGCAACTTGCAAACGAGAAAATGCAGGCACGCCTTGTAAACATTATGACAGAGGCTCAAAACTGCGATAAATGTACAGATGAGATGAAAGCTCTGTATCGTGATTGGATTGAGAATCACAACGATGCAGCCAAATCAAAGGAACTTGCAGCCAAAATCATTCCTCTATGTGAGAAATGCGGTTGTGACTATAGCAAACAAATTCTTGCACTTAGCGGTTACCTTGTAAAACGCAGCCAATGGATAATAGGTGGTGACGGTGCCTCTTACGATATAGGTTACGGCGGTCTTGACCACGTAATTGCATCGGGTAAGAATGTAAATATTCTTGTACTTGATACAGAGGTATATTCTAACACAGGTGGTCAGGCTTCTAAGGCTACACCTCTTGGTGCTATTGCCAAGTTTGCCGCTGCAGGAAAGCGTGTACGTAAGAAAGACCTTGGTATGATTGCCACCACTTACGGCTATGTATATGTGGCACAAGTTGCTATGGGTGCTGATAATGCTCAGTGCTTAAAGGCAATACGTGAGGCAGAGGCATACGATGGTCCATCTATAATAATTGCTTACGCTCCTTGTATCAACCATGGTCTTAAGAAAGGTATGGGCAAGGCACAGGCAGAAGAAGCTGAAGCAGTTGCATGTGGCTATTGGCACTTGTGGAGATTCAACCCTGCACTTGAGGCAGAGGGCAAGAATCCGTTCACACTTGACAGCAAAGAGCCTAATTGGGAAGGATTCAAGGACTTCCTGAAGGGTGAGGTTCGTTACGCATCTGTAATGAAACAATATCCTACAGAGGCTGAAGAGTTGTTCCAAGCCGCAGAAGACAACGCTAAATGGCGTTATAAGAGCTATATAAGAATGCAAAACCAACAGTACTGATTATGCTTACACTAAAGTATATTACTGAAAACTTTGACGATGCTGTAAAGCGTCTTCAGAAAAAACACTTTGACGCAGAAGAAATTCTGCGTCAAGTGGTTAGTCTTGACAATGACCGCAAGAGCCGTCAGGCACAACTTGATGCCACTCTAAACCAGATTAAGACTCAATCTGCACAAATAGGTGCACTTCTTAAGCAAGGTGCTCAAGATGAGGCTGCCAGAATCCGTGAGGACGTGGCTATGCTAAAGAGCAGGTCTCAAGAGTTTGATGCCAGAATGAAGGAGGATATTGATAAAATAACCGATATTCTGCTCTCTGTGCCTAACATTCCAAACGACACCGTACCTGAAGGCAATGGTGCCAATGACAACACTGTAGAGAAAATGGGTGGCACTGTTCCTGAACTTGGAGAGAACGCTCTACCCCATTGGGAACTTGCTAAAAAGTACAATCTTATAGATTTTGACCTTGGCGTTAAAATCACAGGTGCAGGGTTCCCTGTATATAGGGGCTTGGGTGCCAGACTGCAAAGGGCATTGATAAATTTCTTCTTGGATGAGGCTCGTGCCGCCGGTTATGAAGAGATTATGCCGCCTACCGTTGTTAATGAAGCATCGGGTTACGGAACAGGTCAACTACCCGATAAAGAGGGTCAAATGTATCACTGCAATCTTGATAATCTTTATCTTATACCTACAGCAGAGGTACCTGTAACTAACATTTACCGTGATGTTATTCTAAACGAGAAAGAACTACCTATTAAGAATTGCGCTTATACTCAATGTTTCCGCCGTGAGGCTGGAAGCTACGGCAAAGATGTTCGTGGTCTTAACCGTCTGCATGAGTTCTCTAAAATTGAGATTGTACGCATAGACACTCCTGAACACTCTTATCAAAGTCTTGATGAGATGATTGCCCATGTAGAGAGCCTTGTACAGAAATTGGAGTTACCTTACAGAATTTTAAGGCTTTGCGGCGGCGATATGTCGTTTACATCTGCCATTACATTTGACTTTGAGGTGTTCTCTGCAGCCCAAAAACGTTGGCTTGAGGTTAGTTCAGTTTCCAATTTTGAGAGTTATCAGGCTAACCGTCTTAAATGCCGCTACAGAACAGCGGATAAGAAGACTCAACTTTGCCATACCCTTAACGGAAGTGCTCTTGCACTGCCACGTATAGTTGCCGCCCTGCTTGAGAACAATCAGACTCCAGAGGGCATACGCATACCTAAGGCATTGCAACCTTATATGGGTACGGATATAATTAAGTAACATTGCATTTTTGGTATGCAGGGCATATTGCAGGGGAAACGGGGAATTATATTTGGGGTTATGGATAAGAACTCCTTGGCGTGGTATGTTGCGTGCAAATGCAAGGATGAGGGGGCTGAGTTTGTAATAACCAATACAGATAAGGCTATATCACTGGCAGAAACCAATCTGATAGCGGATGAACTTGGTTGTAAGGTGATTGCGTGTGATGCCACCAAAGTTCCCGATATAGAGAACCTGCTTACTGAGGCACAACGGATTCTGGAAGGTAAGATAGATTTTATACTCCACTCTGTGGCAATGTCGCAGAACTTACGCAGGCATAAAGAGTATCCCGATTCCAACTACGATTATTACAATACGACATTGGATGTGTCTGCTGTATCTCTGCATAAAATATTGCAAACTTGTATAAAGACAGATGCTCTTTCTGAGGGAGCATCTGTTGTTACTCTCACATATATAGCATCAGGTAGGTTTATGGAGGGCTATGGCGATATGAGTGATGCAAAAGCCCTGCTTGAGAGTATTGTAAGAAATATGGGCGGTGTATATGGGCAATTCCGCAAGGTTAGGGTTAATGCCATTTCACAATCACCCACTCAGACAAGGGCTGAGAAGAGTTTTCCGGAAGCGGAATATTTCCATAAATATGCAGATAAGATGGCTCCGCTTGGCAGAGCCACTGCAACAGACTGTGCCAATTTATGTGTAATGCTATTTTCTGATTACACTAAAGGGCTTACAATGCAAACCTTATACAATGACGGAGGTTTCAGCCAGACGGTTTTATCGGGTAATTTTATGGATAGTTTCAGGAATGCATTTGAGGACAAAAAATAATAACATTTGAGATGGATTTAAGTCTTGACTTGGTAAAGGACATTTTATTTAATTCAAAGAAATTAAACATTGACACTCATCTGCCAAAAGTGGATGATTGTTTTGCATTTTTAAGGGAGTTCTCTAAAGGCAAGATAATATACGGCATAAATACAGGTTTTGGACCTATGGCACAGTGGCGTATTGATGACAAAGAACTCAATCAGCTACAATACAATATAATCCGCAGCCACTCTACAGGTATGGGAGAGCCATTACCCGATGTGGATGTCAAGGCAGCCATGATAGCACGTTTAGGCTGCTTTATTCAGGGTAAGAGTGGCATTCACAGAGATGTTGTAACACTACTGCAATCATTTATCAACAACGATATAATACCATACGTACCAAAACATGGAAGCGTGGGTGCAAGCGGAGATTTGGTACAACTTGCACACATAGCCCTATGCTTGATAGGTGAAGGTAAGGTGCATTACAAAGGTTCATGGCAAAACTCTATTGATGTTATGAATTCTCTTGGACTGAACCCGATGCAAATACATATACGTGAAGGTTTGAGTGTTACAAACGGCACAAGCGTTATGACAGGCATTGGTATGGTAAATCAGTTTCATGCAGAGAATCTGTTAGATAAAGCCGTAATAGCAGCCGTTTGGATAAATGAAATAGCGTCATCATACGATGATTGGATGTCTGAGCCACTAAACAATTACAGAAATCAATCGGGGCAAAAGAAGATTGCACAGCAAATGCGTAAAATTGCACAAGACAGCAAATGTCTGCGTAAACGGGAGCAAGAACTGTACAATGAGAGCAAACAACCCTCTTATTTTGCACACAAAGTACAAGCCTACTATAGTTTAAGATGTACGCCTCAGATATTAGGTCCTATATACGACACTCTAATGCAGTCACGCACCATTTTAGAGAACGAGCTTAATTCCGCCAGTGACAACCCTATTGTGGATTCCATAACCAAAAATGTTTATCATGGAGGTAATTTCCACGGAGACTACATATCGTTTGAACAAGACAAAGTTAAAATAGCACTTGTACGATTGGCAATGACTGCAGAGAGGCAACTGAACTATTTATTTCACGACAGAATAAACGGAATACTGCCACCTTTCCTTAATTTAGGGAAACTTGGGCTTAACTACGCAATGCAGGCGTGCCAATTCACAGCCACAAGCACCACTGCTGAATGCCAAACCCTTGCAATGCCAAACTATGTACACTCCATTCCAAACAATAACGATAATCAGGATATAGTGTCAATGGGCAGCAATACGGCAGAGATTTGCAGACAAGTGGTTGAAAACACATATCAGGTAATGTCTGTGCTGTTTATGGCATTGGCACAAGCCACTGATTGTCTGAAAATAAAAAGCAACCTATCCTCCACCACCCGTAAGACATACGATGAGATAAGAGCAATTACAGACACCATAATTGATGATAACGAGTTAAGCAGTGACCTTAATAAAATAGAACAATATTTAAAAGCACTTTCATAGCATACCATCATGACAAAAGAAGAAGTTATAGAAACGGTAAATGCCTTTTTGGTTGAAGATTTTGATTTGGATAAAAATTCAATTACACCTGAAAGCACCATCACCACCGATTTAGGGATAGACAGCCTTGACATTATAGATATTATTGTAAGCGTAAAGGAGAAGTTCGGATTCAAGCTGGAGAAGGACGAGCTTATAGGCGTCAAGACTCTTGCTGATTTGTATGAGTTGATTTATTCTCACGTAAAATAAGGTGATTTATATGCAGAACAGAGCGTGGTCAGGCAAATCAGAGGGAGCAACTTGGATGCATAAAAGCCTTCTTAAGATGTTCAGACTGATGCCACCGCCCTTTGTGTATCCTATTGTGTATTGTTGGATTCTTGTATCGATAGCCGCACAAAAATCGGGCAGACGCGGCATATACTATTATTGGAAAGAAAGACAGTCTCTTAACACTTTTTCTTCTGTTAAAAACCTATATCTCAGTTATTTGGAATTTGGAAAATCTGTGCTTGACCGTTTTGCCGTATGGGCAGGCAGACATATAGATATAAAAATAGTAAACCCTGAGATTTTAGATAACCTGACCTGTAAGCCTGGCGGTTTTATTGTCCTCAACTCCCACATCGGGAATCAGGAACTTGCAGGATACACTATAAAAATGACAAAAGAGGCATACGTGCTTACTTTTATGGGCGATGCCAAGACAATAAATGATAACCGCAATTCCAAATTTGAGGAGATGGGGCTGCACATCATACCTGTAAAGGATGACGGAAGCCATATATTTGATATGCACAATGCCGTAAGCGGTGGTAACATTCTATCCGTTCATGGTGACAGAATGTTTTATGGAGGCAGAACACTGAAAGCGGAGATAATGGGAGAGGACGCTTCGTTCCCCGAAGGTCCGTTCAGGGTGGCAGTAGCGGAGCAAGTGCCTGTAATTACGCTGTTTATGATGCGTGAGAGCTATAATGAATATACTCTTTACGTGTTTAAGTTATCTGACGGCACTTATAAAGGGACAAACCATAATGAGCAGGCACAAGAACTGCTTAACATATATAGAGACAAGTTGGAGTGGATTCTGGAACGTTATCCACGCCAATGGTTTCATTTTTACGAGTTTTGGAGAGAGTGATTAAAATAGCGGACAATATCTACTCGCCACTTGGAACCTCTACAGAAGAGAATTTCAAGGCGGTGAAGTCAGGCATATCGGGGCTGAAAAAGTATTGCGATATGTTTGATAGCGTTGAGCCTTTTACTGCCTCAGCAATGCCTGTAAGAATGACTTTTAGGCAGATGTGCATAGAGTCTGCAACACGTGCATTGCAACAGACTGATATAGACCCATCGTCAGATGATGTAATATTTGTTTTTTCCACCACCAAAGGTGAGGATTTGCGATTATGGGAGCCATCTGTGGCGGTGGCAAGACACTTTGGAAACAATAATCAGCCTATAATTGTGAGCAATGCATGCATATCGGGGGTAAATGCCCAAATTATGGCAAGCAGAGTGTTAAAAGCAGGATTATACAAAACTGCGGTGGTTATTGGCTGTGATGTGCTGTCTAAATTTATAGTAAGCGGATTCCAATCACTAAAAGCGTTATCGGCTGATAAGTGTCTGCCATTTGACAAAAACAGGCAAGGGCTTAATTTAGGTGAGGCTGCGGCATGTATGGTTTTAAGTACCGTAAACGGCAACTATGAATCAAAGCGTTGGATTTATGAGGCTGGCTCAATCCATAACGACGCAAACCATATATCGGGTCCAAGCCGCACTGCTGAAGGCAGTTACAGATGTCTTGCAGATTGTTTAAAAAACATAGACACAGCAGATTTGGCATTTATTTCTGTTCACGGCACTGGCACCGCTTACAATGATGAGATGGAATCTATCGCTCTGCACAGAGTGGGATTGGATAGCAAGCCTGTAGTCGCTCTTAAATGCTATTACGGGCATACGCTTGGGGCGGCAGGAGTTTTGGAGACCCTACTTTCAATGCAGGCTATTGAACATCAAGAGATTCCCGCTGCATTAGGATTTAAAGAGCAAGGCACTACATACAACTGTATGTTGCCAACCACTAAAACCAATGTAAAGGGTAACAGTTTTATAAAAATACTAAGCGGTTTTGGCGGTTGCAACGCCGCTGTAAGGTGGGTTTTAAGATAATGAGTAAGATTAGTGTTGAAATATCGGGTAAGGAATGCACTGTTAACGGAGAAAAGTTAAATTGCTCTAAGACAGGGGCTGAAATGCTTATGGAACTATACTGTAAGTATGTTAAAGACTATCCCAAATTTTACAAGATGGACTCTTTAAGCCGCCTTGGTTTCATTGCCTCCGAACTTGTTTTACAAAAAGAGGCTGAACTAAACGGAACCACCCGATTTGAGTCAAATGAGAGCAGAAAAATAATTTTAGCAAACAATAACGCATCACTTAATACAGATTTAAAATATAGTGTAACCATAGATAAGAATAATTATTACCCTTCCCCATCGCTGTTTGTATATACATTGCCTAACATAACCACAGGCGAGATTGCAATCCGCAATAAGTATTACGGAGAGTCTTGTTTCTTGGTTTTGGAAAATATAGAGCAATTTAGAGAAGTATTGCAAACCATTGAGTTAGAGTCAGATGCGTTGGTAGGTTGGGTTGAATATAACAGCAATAGTGATTTTAATTGCACAATGTGGATAGAAAAGCATTAAACAAATAAATATATGGAAGAACTTAAATTACAACTGAAGAAGCAAATAATAGAGGCTCTTAATCTGCTTGACATAACACCCGATGATATAGACAACGCCGCTCCGCTTTTTAACGAGGGGCTTGGCTTGGACTCAATAGACGCTCTTGAGATAGTTATGTTGCTTGATAAGAATTACGGCATTAAGTTTGCCGACAAGGAACAGTCTAAACTTGCACTTAAAAGCATAGATACATTAGCACAATACGTAACAGAGCATAGAACTAAATAGTATGCAGATTGCCATTACGGGCATAGGGATTATATCCGCTTTAGGAGTGGGTGCCATAGACAACAGGAAAAACCTGCTGTCTGGCAAATCTTTTGTAAAAGCACCTCAGATTCTGCCTACAATTCATAAAGAGTGGCCTGTGGGAGAGGTATCCATATCAAATACTGAAATATCACGTAACGTGCTTTTGGGTGGAATAGCGTTAAAAGAGTGTCTTACGGATTCAGGATTAAACGCAGAGCAGATAATGGCATTACACCTTGTAAACGGCACTACAGTAGGTGGTATGGATATTATTGAAAAGCATTACGGCGATTGGAGCAAAGGAGATTTTTCAAATATCGCTTGTATTGAACAGTTGGAAGCCGATTGGACTACAAAAACACTTGCAAGCAAGTTCTCTTTATCTGACCACACCACAATCTCCACCGCTTGCTCATCGGCGTTAAACGCAATAATTTACGGTGCAGACCTTATACGTGTGGGCTTTACAAAACGTGTGGTTGTTGGCGGCACGGAAGCCCTTACAAAATTTCATTTAAACGGTTTCGCCTCACTTGGAATTGTTTCAGAAAATATTTGCCGTCCGTTTGCCGCAGACCGTGACGGAATAAACTTAGGTGAGGGTGCGGCTTATCTTGTTTTAGAAGACGAATCAGAGGCAAAAGCAAGAGGTGCTCACATTTACGGCTATTTGGCAGGATATGCCAACTGCTGTGACGCATATCATCAGACAGCCTCATCACCCGATGGTGATGGTGCCTACAACGCTATGTGTCAGGCAATGAGTATGGCTGGATTGACATCGGGTGATATAGATTATATAAATGCACACGGTACTGCCACACAAAATAATGATGCAAGCGAACTGCGTGCTATAGAGAGGCTTTTTGGAGAAAATCATACAGTAAAAATAGAATCTACCAAGCCGCTTACAGGGCATACCACATCGGCAAGCGGAAGCATAGAGACCATATTCACTCTATGGAAAATGGAGGAAAACGGTTATAACTATGCTATCTGCAATGCTTTTGGATTTGGAGGCAACGACTCTTCCATAATTTTGGCAAAAGAGGCTGTCTCACTTTGTGGTACAAGTTACAACTTAAACATAAAGCACTCACAATCATTTAATTGCAATAGCAGTTCAGACTATAAGAATATAATTCCCCCAATGCAGGCAAGAAGAATGACACCATCGCTGTGCCACCTTATAGCCTCAGCACACTCTGCCCTACAACAATCAGGAATAGATAAACCCGATGCCATAGTTGTAAGCACACAATGGGGCTGCATAGTGCAAACAGTATCTCTGCTTGACCAACTTACAGAAAACGGAGAAAACTCACTATCGCCAACTGCGTTTATGAACTCCACCCACAATACGGCGGCATGCACATTGGCACGCACTTTTGGCTGCAAAGGGTTCAACACCACCATAGTGGATGACAACCCTACAGAAAAAGCCGTATTGCAAGCGGAAATGCTTATAAAAACGGGCGTAGCCAAGAGCGTTCTTGTGTGTGCCTTTAATGAGAGTGACGCAAAATGGCAATCCCTACTTAACACAGCAGGTATAAAATCAGAAACAGTTATAGAATCAAAAGTGATAACTATATGAAAAAGAGCGTAATAATATTTGTTTTATCCGTTATATCACTAACTGTAAACGCACAGGTGAAAGTGGCTCACTTATCAAAAATAGAGGCTGATTTCCGTCAAGAGAGAACCTCTGCAGCCCTTATAGAGCCGGAAATTACAACAGGCAAATTCAAGTATGTATATCCCGACAGTGTGGTTTGGGCATACGACTCTGACGATGCCGTTAAACTACCTAAATTACTTACAAAACTCATTGCCAAAATCAATGACAGCGATGAGACAAACAACCCCGCATTTCAAAAAGATTTTGAAAAGACCTGGAACGGCAACACACTTACCATAAAGCCAAAGAAAAAGGTAATGTCAAATATCTTAAACTCCATATCCATAACTTTTACAAAAGACGGTGTGGCGGATAAGGTTTTTGTAGATGAAAAATCGGGGAACACCACAAATATTCAGTTTCTTAACATGACATATACAAAAAAATGAGACGTGTTGTAATTACAGGAATGGGCATATACTCTTGCATTGGCACCAATCTTGACAGTGTCAGGCAATCGCTGTATGATGGTGTATCGGGTATAGGCATAGACCCTTCAAGAAAAGAAATGGGATTCCGCAGCCTACTTACAGGTATAGTTCCCCTACCCGATGTTAAGGCGGAACTAAACCGTCACCAGCGTGCACTTATGCCTGAGGAGGCTCTATATGCCTATTGTGCCACCAAAGAGGCTCTGACAAATGCCAAACTCACACCGGAAGATATAGAGAAAGAAGATGTAGGACTCATTTACGGCAATGATTCAACAGCACAAGCCGTTATAGAGGGTGTGGATAGAATGAGGCTTGTAAACGACACCACCCTATGCGGTTTAGGCACCACATTCAAATCTATGAACTCCACCGTAACAATGAACCTTGGCTGCATATTCCACTTAAAGGGCATAAATATGACCATATCGTCTGCCTGCTCATCGGGTAGCCACTCCATTGGATTAGGCACTATGCTTATACGTAACGGTATGCAGGATATGATTGTAGTTGGCGGCGCACAAGAGACTAACTCTTACGCCGTAGGGGCTTTTGACGGCACATACGCATTCTCTGTGCGTATGAACGAGCCTACCAAAGCGTCACGCCCTTTTGATAAGAACAGAGACGGACTTGTGCCATCAGGGGGTGCAGCCACCATAGTGTTAGAGGAATATGAACACGCTGTAAAACGTGGGGCTGACATATTAGGAGAGGTTATAGGTTGGGGATTTTCAGCAAATGGAGACCATATATCGGCACCCAACGTGGAGGGACCTGAAAAATCCATAAGAAACTGTATAAGCAATGCTGGAATTGATATAAAAGAGATAGGTTACATTAACGCTCACGCCACATCAACTCCGCTTGGAGACTCTTGTGAAGCAAAGGCTCTACATAATATTTTTGGAGACATTAAAGTTCCTGTTACATCTACAAAATCTATGACTGGGCATGAGATGTGGATGTCTGGCACATCAGATGTAATATACTCTATGCTTATGATGCAGAATGGTTTTATTGCCCCTAATCTTAATTTTGAGGAACCCGATGAGGACAGTGCCAATCTCTATATACCAAATCGTAGGCTTGACAAGCACTTTAATATGTTCCTTGCAAACTCATTTGGGTTTGGAGGCACAAATTCAACACTGATTATAAAAAATATTAATACCAGTTTGAATATACCTGAAAAAAGTTTACCTTTGTAAACAGAAGTCAACTCTTTTATAATATGACACCGTAAGAACACAACAGGATCTCTATCTCTACGAAAGGATGAAAAAAATAAGGCAACTATATATGGAAAAGAGAATATTTCTCATGGGTGTTCTATTGGCAAATGTACTGTCAATAGAAATTGCACAAAGTCAGAGTATAAATTATCTGTCACATTGCTACATTCCAAAAGATAGTCTTATTAAACAAGAAGTGTCATATATAAAACCTGGATCAGCAGGTAAAGATATCGAATGGGATTTTTCTGTTTTAACCACACTGACAGATGAATATGTATTAAAGTATGACGGAAAAAAAGATTCAATTTGTAGCTTGGAACATAGAACACGCTATATTTATTCACAAAATGAAAATGGAATCAAATGCGTTGGTTTTGAAAACGCCAATACTTATATAAAATTCGACAAGCCTTTTATGTCATTGCCTTTTCAGTTCACCTATGGAGATTCTATGTCAACATTTTTTTCAGGCAATGGTGAGTATGGCAATGGACTGTCTCTGCATATTAAAGGAAAGCAAACTATCACTGCGGATGCGATTGGAACAATTATTCTGCCATATGAGAAATTAAATGTATTGCGAATAAAAAGCGTAGAAACATTTAAGACATCTGACTCTATTGAGATAGAGAAGACCACATATAAATGGTATTCTTCTGATTGCAGATATCCTGTTTTTGAAAGTGTAGAAACAGTATTTCATACAACCGCAGCAAAGGACTCCACTGTATTCAATGCGTCATTTATATACTCAGCCAACCAACAAGAAAAACGAATAATGGACACTGATAATGCCATTGATATATTTGGATACAATTATATGGAACAAATGAGAGGCACAGAAGCTTTAGAAATTTCATATTTTGATGTCTATCCTAATCCAGTTAAAGAGAACACAACCGTATGGTGTAACATCAATCAACAGGCAAATATTCTTATTTATCTCTATTCTGAAAATGGTATTTCATACTATTCAACAGAGAAAATAGCAAATGCTGGTGAGAACAAATGGAAGATTCCCACATTCCATTTACCTAAAGGTAGTTACATTATAAGAATCTCAACAAATGCACCTAAATCTGTTTCAAAGGTTATTATTAAAGAATGAGAATTAAAACATTTATACTATTTAAATTGTCTTGTTTGTTGTGTGTAACATCATACGCTGTATCAAATTCTATATATGATGGTTCTATGCCAACCTGTGTAATGACACCTGAAGCAGCGACAATGACTCGATATGGTACATATCCTGTCAGTTATTATACTGGAACAACCGATGTTACAATACCCATTTATACAATAAAAAATCAAGATATTGAAATTCCCATCACTTTAGATTATGATGCATCTGGTTTCAGACCAAATCAAAACGATGGCTTGACTGGACAAAATTGGCGACTAATGTATGGAGGCCTAATAACAAGACAAGTTAGAGGTGTTCCCGATGATAAGCAAATATCGATTGGTGGTAGAGTCTATGATGGTTATCTATATTTAGTCCGTTCAATCCAGACCAACAGTAAGGAGTATCTACTCAATGTTACTAATTATTACAATCCTGACTATTTCCCAAAATTTATGTTAAATAATAAAACCTGTTTTAGTCATTCCCCAGATTTATTTACAGTGTTACTTCCAAACAGGACATCATTTCAATTTATGATTGACAATAACGGACAGATACAAATAATAGGGGGACGAGCCTGCAAGGTGAATATCACAGGAGTTCCATTACAAGGTCACGATTCTAGAATCACATCAAGCGAAATTGTCGTTACAGATGAGAATGGTTATATATATAAATTTGGAGGTGCCATATCTAACCTTGAGATTTCCTATCCTGCGGAATACTATGATGCAACAAATAGTTATATTCAAATGGGCATAAACAACGGAGTCATTAATGCCTGGTATTTAAAGACGATACAAACACCGAATAACAGAACAGTTGCAACCTATTCTTATATGAATACAGCTATCACAGATGAAAACATACTGATAGATGCTCCATATATTCAGAAAAGCATCAGTTTATATCAAAATATTTCAAGTGATGGAACAGTAAAAAACGAAAACCTTCATTTTACAAAAATGGTAATTCCCACCACTATAACCACTGATGGATACAAGGTCTCTTTTTCATACGAAAAAACCAATACATTTTTGTACGGAAATGAAGGTTCCACAATAACAAGAATTATAAATGGTACTAGTAGCAACTATAATAATCGGTTTACGAGCAGCAATTATCTACTAAAAAAAATTGAAATAAGCGATTATAGGGATACTATCAATGCTCAATTTGATTATAAAACTGTATTAAGCACATCTGGTGGTGTATCAGACACACAAAGTGGTCGCCAGTTCCTGAAATCAGTAAAAGTTGGAATAAAGGAATTTTTATGTGAGTATTATGACCAGAATTTACCTCATCCCTCTACAAAGCAATTGGATATGCAAATGTACTATAATGGAAATTCTAATTGCACAAATTTATTGCCATTAAATCCGTATCTAGATTGGAATACCATTTTTAATCAGGATTTTTCTCATAGAAATACAAATCCAGCGTGTGCTAATGTAGGAATGATTTACTCTATTACCTATCCCACAGGTGGCTCCTCTATTTTTGAGTTTGAGTCTCATCAGTACGGCAAAAAAATAAGACGAAAAATAGATGGCGGTATTGGCGAAGAAATATTGAATTCAAATGGTTATTTAGGTGGAGTACGAATAAAATCAATTAGTAAATCCAATGGTGAAAAAATAGAATACATATATGAAAATGACAATGGGGCATCATCAGGTATATTTCACGATGATGGTGCATATATTGTATTTTATGAAACACCTAATTCTACTAATAGTTGGTATCAAATATCTATGAATTCCTTAAATCTTCAATATACAGTTGGAGAGAGTTATATAGGATATTCATCTGTTATTGAAAAACACATTGGAATACCTCAGCAAAGACAACAGAAAAAGAAAATGACCTTTACCTCCAGATTAACCAACGGCGATACTTTTATCCTAAATAATAATAGTTATGTAATCACTATGGGGGATATAGGGAACTCCAACATTTTTAAAGCAGAAATGAATCAGTTCTTGGTTCCATCAAGCAAATATATGGAGAGAGGTCTTCTAACTGGAGAATATGTTTATAATGGAACAAATCTCTGTAAAAGTATTGAATACTATTATGGGTATAACTTATCACTCAATGAAAGATATATTGTTGGAACAGATGTTGTATTCTCTACGAATAACAGAGGAGCTGCCAATGCATATGCCACATATCTTTCCCCCTATAATCAAATGACAGAAGTAACAGGAACACTTTTAAACAATGAATGGGTGTACGAATCACATTCTTATGATAGAAAAGGTTTATCATATAATACCCCACACAATTTAATCACAAGTGAGTGTATGTCGTTGTCCAATGGAGATTGTAAAACCATAGAGTATTTACACCCTCTTGACTACGGGATAATGAACTCATACAGTGGTGCTCAAGCACAAGGCATATATGAATTGCAGCAGAAAAATATTGTATCCCCAATCATAGAGCAATTTGAATATGTGGAAAACGGAGGATATCGTATGACAAGTAATTCAGGTTGTGCATCTCTGGCTTTAGTAAGAAGTACCATTGTTGATTACAGACATGACCAAAACTGCTCATTGCCTAAACCCAAATACGTTTACGAGACAAGACTAACAACTCCAATATGTGTGTATAATTATGCCAAATCATACATCAGGAATGGTTCTTTTGTATATAACAACAATATGTTTTCAACAACAAAAACATTTGTTTTGTATAATCCATCAGGCAGACTACTGCAGTTTAATGATAATATTACCGGATTAACAACCTCATACATATGGGCATATTGCAATCAACGTTTACTCGCAACTGTAGTAGGAGGTGAATATACAAGTTTTTCAAATAATTGGGGTGGAGGACAAGGACAAATGATAATGTATTACAGAGGTGGAGATAGATATCCGACAGATGAGCATATCAGTCGCACAAATACTTTAAGGAACTCCACTATGCAGGTAACCACATATCAACATTCACCGCTTTTTGGAGTCACCTCAATAACAGATATAACTGGTGTGACAACCTACTATGAATACTATCCATCAGGTGAACTTAAATATGAATATAGATACAACTCAAATGGAGAAAGAAATATTTTAAACGCATATAAATACAATTATCAAGGACCAGATGAATAACAAAATTGTATATTGCATATTGATGATTATTTGTTTTCCATTGATTTGTTCAGCACAATGGACACAAAACTATATATTGTCAGTAACACCTATTGACCCCACAAGTTCAGTTGTTTTTTCTGGAGTGAACGCTATTACCGATGGTAGAGCATTAAAAAGAATTGATTACTATGACAATTTAGGAAACTTGGAAAGTACTTGCAGAGTGAATTACACGCCATCAGGAGAGGCTTTAGCTCAAAAAATTGAGTACGATGATTTTGGAAGACAAAAGAAAATAAGTCTCCCCACGCCAGCAAATTCACAAACATCTTTTTCTCTACAAAACGCTAACCAATATTACGGAGATTCCGCATATAACGAGATTCTGTATGACAATACACTTTTAGACAGGATTATAGGTACAAAGAAATCAGGCTCTGTATACAGAGCTCATCCAAGCACTATTAATTATAAGTCAAACAGGAGCAACGACGTGTTTCACTATTTTTCTTATGAAGGAAAACTGTACCTGAGGGGATTTTATAATACAGGGGAATTATATATGACAGAAAACATTGATGAAGATGGAAAAATTACTTCTGAATATAAAAATAAAAGTGGTCAGATTGTTTTAATACGTCAATTTGACGGCAATATCAAAGTCAACACATATTACGTATATGATGATTTCGGACAATTATGCTATGTATTGCCACCTCTTGCGGCAGACCATATTACTTCCGGAACATACATTGCAGACAATAATGAGTTCTTAAAAAAGTACGCATACCTGTACAAATATGATAACAAAGGCAACTGTATTGAAAAACGATTGCCTGGGTGTGAGCCAGTATATATGGAATACAATAATAAGAACCAGTTGGTGTCATTAGAAGATGGCAATATGAGAGCAAAGAAATGTCATCAAGTTATGGAGTATGACAAATACGGCAGATTAACTTCAGTTGGTCTTTCAGATAGTAATAATATAACATGGCCATTAATTGTAAATTACTATGACAAATACAATTTCTTGAACAATCTTACAGCGAATGAGCAAACTGAGATGAGTTACCAACAAAAGGAAGGATATGACGTATGTCACACATCCGCAACAGGCAGACTGACAGGATGCCGCATATATGCCTTGTACGGACCTGGCACTTATTACATAGCAAAAGCATTTTATTATGACTCCTATGGAAGGATTGTTCAAGAACACAATGGAATAGCGGGACTTGGCGGTTACGAGCATAAATACTATTTGTATAGTTTTTCAGGTAAGGTATTAAAAGAGTTGCATACCCAAACAAACAATTTTGAGGAAGATGAAATAAAAGAGGTATATACCAATACGTATGATGATGCAGATAGGTTACTTATGACCAAATATAAGTTGGGTGATAATTCAGAGATTCAACTAATATACAACACTTATAATGAGTTAGGGCAATTGGTACAGAAGAAAAGTTATAACAGCAACTTATTTAACACTATATACACATATAATATACACGGTCAGAACACCACAATAAACGGAAAGTATAGCAAGCACTATTATTATGAGCAACCTGCAAGTTCAAATGGAATAGGCTGTTATAACGGGAACATTAGTGAAAGTAGAATTTATAGTGGAGCAACCTTAATAAGTGGTGACACTTACCAATATGACGGACTAAACCGGCTTGTAAGTGCAATACCGTATGATGGAGGTAATTCATATCGCACCGAATGGGAGTATGACAAAATGAGCAACATAACGGCATTACAAAGATATAATGATAACGGCACCATAATAGATGATCTTTCAATATCTTACATAGGTAATCATATTGATGAAGTATCTGACGATGCTGGAAGTCAGTCATCTTATACCACTAAGGAATATCAGGACTATTCTCAAGAGTTATCTCAGTATGGAGATGAATTGGTTGGATGGGATCCTCAATTGGGATTTACAGATGTACCTGATGAACACCAATATGATGCAAACGGCAATATGACCGTAGATTTGGACAGAAAAATAGTGGCAATTCGTTATAATTTATTAAATTTGCCAGATACCATACAGTTCTGCAACGGCAGCCAGATAATAAACCGTTATTTAGCAGACGGAACCAAAGTGCTAACAGAGTATCACACAGTATCCACAGATGCCATAATACCAATAGGCACTATCTGTCAGACGAACACACTACCTGGCTTGGCTGTGACTAAAAAGCGATTCGGGAGCAATGTGGATTATGGAGTGGACAGTAACGGCTCAACCACGCTAACAAGGATATACAATCCAGCAGGATATTACAACGGCTATGGGAGTAGCGCAACAGCATTTTACTATGAACGTGACATACAAGGTAGCATTACATCTGTGTGGGATGTCAATGGCAACTATCCCATTCAGTTTACAGACTATTATGCTGACGGACTACCAAAGAACAACAGTTGGGGTACGAGCTTTCAACCAAATCTATATATAGGAAAGGAATACATTTCAATGCACGGCTATGACAGCTATGACTTTGGTGCAAGGCACACATATACTGCTTTAGGGCGGTTCTCCACTATGGACCCTCTGTCTGAGAAATATTACAGTACCAGCCCTTACGCATATTGTGCAGGCAACCCAGTCAAGTACGTGGATCCGGACGGAAACGAAATAAAGATCGGAACATGGTATGGAAGATTATTGGCAAAGTTTGGCGTTAATAATTTTGAAGCAAAAGTTCAAAAGCAGTTGAATAATATCAAAAGTATATCTCCTGGTTTGAATCAAATGGTGACGGATTTAGAAAAATCTAAAAACACTTATAGTATTAAGTCTGTATCTGAACACCCTGATAATAAGAGAGAGACAGATTCTAGATCTGGCAATTCTTACAGGAAGTCCGATAAAACTATATATTTTGATATGGATAAAACTACTGGTTATGATGGAAAAGAGCGCCCATTAGAGGCGGCTTTGGCACATGAGCTAGGACATGCTGAAAATGCGGATAAAAGTAACGCACAACAATATAACCGTAAAGATGCGGAAAATGGAAATACTTTAGAGCAGGAAAAAATGGTTTTAAATGAAATTAATCCTATAGATAGAGAAAATGAAGTTCGTGATGCAATGGGGTATCCCGAAAGATCATATAATTATTTGTCAAATGATTAAAAAATTTTTTTGTTGTTTATACATCTCAATTGCGTTGTTTGCCAGTTGTAAAAAAAATATGACGAATAGACAAATGAGGGTTTTATATGGAGGTTGCGATAATTGCTATGAACCAATGTATATTAAAGTTTCAAATACAGGTAAAAAAGATACTGTTTGGATGTGTTTTGATGTTGAATATTATTGTAGTACTTTGTGCCCTGAAGATATGTCGTATGACAAATTTGCAAAACAACTAAGTGATAGTATAGAAGATTGTTATGTTAGTGTAATCTCAGATTCTCTTTTTGAAGAATATTACAAGTATAATAGAATTATTGTTGATGAAGAAATATACAATTATTACAAACAATACGGGGTGGACTCGCTCATGCAGCATTATGACCTTAATAAATACGGTAACATATTTCTTGAAGGTAATACTGATGGTAAAAAAATTGATTACATCGGTTTTTTGTTATGGCAGAATGATATTCTTATTGGTATGGGCGATGAGGTGAATGAATGGTATTATGTTCGATAAAAATGGAAACAATTTTGTAAGATTAAGATATTTGTCAATAGAAGACACATGCAACAGCACAATGAGCCTGTACACATATAACCACACGGTGCCAGCTACTATGACCCAAGTGCGGCATTGTGGCTTGGCGTAGATCCCCTTGCAGAGAAATATCCTGGTGTGAGTCCGTATGTTTATTGTGCAGGGAACCCAGTAATATATGTGAATTTGAATGGAAGAGATTGGATCACAACTATGACTTTGGTGCAAGGCACACATATACTGTTTTAGGACGGTTCTCCACTATGGATCATCTGTCAGAGAAATGTTATAATACCAACCCTTACTTATATTGCACTGTAAAACTAATAACAGGTATTCCAAACGAATGAAACACTATAATTCAAAACAGATAGAACAACTGATACCCCAAAGAGAACCTATTGTGATGCTCTCTGGGGTGACTGTCTATGATGATGGAAATGTGGAGACAGAACTTGAAATTACAAACGATAATATTTTTGCCGATAACGGCAAATTTTTAGAAACGGGAATTATTGAGCATACAGCCCAATCTGCCGCCGCCATTATTGGAATAGAGAATCTGAATAGCGGAAGCACACCAAAAGTTGGATTCATAGGGGCTGTAAAGAATTTTAAATTCAGCAAACTACCCTGTGTAGGGGAAACCATAAGAACCAAAGCCTATATTGCAGGCAGTTTTGCCAATATAAGCCTTATAAAGGCTGAGACTACGGCAAACGGAGAAATTATAGCATCAGGAGAACTTAAAGTGGTTGTTACGGAATAGAAGAATGAGAAAAATTGTTATTATAGGGGCTGGATTCGGTGGTTTGACAACAGGCTATTTGTTATCAAATCAAGGAGAGAATGTAACTATAATTGAGCATCAAAGGCAACCAGGAGGCTGTTTGCAATCATTTTATAGAAACGGACTGCGTTTTGATACAGGACTGCACTATTTAGGCGGACTTAACACAAAAGGTCCCCTTGATTATTTTTTCAAAAAGCTTGGGCTTACAGATTTGCCTTGGTTTAAAATAGCTAACTATCAGGTGCACTGTGGCAACAAGCACTACAATATACCATGCGGTCATACTGAATGGTTAGACTATATCAGTGCCAGATTCCCAAATCAAAAAGATGAATTGGCAAGATTTATACAAACCCTAAAAGATATTATATATTGTCCTATTTCAGACACTACTAAATATTGGGAGCAGAACGCATGGGAGTGGTTAGAGGAAACAATAACAGACCCTGAGTTAAGGGACGTTATTTCAGGCATGTCATTTATATTGGAACTGCGTAAAGAGAATCTGCCTCTGTTTGCTTTTGCTGAGATTCTGTACAGTTACTTCTGTTCCATACACATTATGCCCACAGGAGGGCAACCTATAATAGACCATCTTGTAAAAGGAATAAACGCCAACGGCGGAAAAA
>JAKSNX010000110.1 GCA_024405815.1 Paludibacteraceae bacterium
ATGCCTAATGAGAATATGGCAGGGTGTTTGGCTGTTACAAGTACCCCGATGCCCACAAGCATAATAAGTGCGGAGACTATAATCTCCTTTTTGTATTGCGGAAGCATACGTTTGCCCGTCTTGCGTTCATACTCAAGCCCTTCAACTATAAACACAGAGTAGTCATCGCCCTGCCCAAATATGAATGTGGCAAGAATAACGTTAACTATATTAAACTGAAGGTCAAGCAAAGCCATAGATGCAAATATGACCACCCAGCAAAGAACCATAGGCAGAAACGCCATCAGACCAAGAGCAATGCTCTTAAAACTTATACATAGGAATATAAGCACTATGGCTGCACATAACAAACCCAAATACTCAAAATCATAATTAAGAGAGCCTGCTATGTAGGAGTTCATGGCTTCTGTATCAAAACGTCCGGGCCACAATGCCGCCAAAGTTTCAGAGTCAGAGAGGTCAAGCCCCTGATAAGGAGAAGATATTAGAGTATAGAAAGGTTGGAATACATTGCTTTTTATTCCGCAGGCATCAGCTTCTGATTTAATGGTGCTGATAAGAGAATCTGCATTGTGAGCAGCCCAAAAAGAGTTCCATCTGTCAATACGTGCATTAAGTTCTGCCTTGGCTGACGATGCAAGATAAGCAGGCTTTGATGACATCGGGGCTAAAGACTCTATCCATGCAAAATCAGCATGTTGCTGCTCAGTCATATAGTTAAGATGAGAGATATTGGGGTCAAACATAGGCTTGCGGTCAAGCGTAAGCACTAACGATGAGCCTATAAGTAGAAGCAATACAAGTGCTACGTCTATCTTTAGCCATACGTTGGAGCCTTTGTTATCCTTAAAATTATGCTCGATAGGTTCAGCCACAGAGTTTATTTTCATTAAATGTGGCAGCCATACAAGGCAGAAAATTATAGTGCCAGCCAAATCTGCCACAGCAAAAACGCCAAGTTGCTTTAGTGCTGCGGAATTTAAAGTTATAAGCACTATAAATGCCCCGATGGTGGTGATATTGCCTATAAGAAGTGGCTTTACAACCTCTCTTACAGTTTGCTGAACAGAATTGGCGTATTGCTTATGAATTAACAGATGGAGTGGATAATTGGCTGATATTCCAATGATTATAGACCCCATACCAAGCACTATCACAGACACATCGCCCTCAAATACAGACAGAGCCGCCATACCGCAAAGCCACCCAAACGATATTGAAACAAGTATCAGCAGAATCTCTGTTTTGCACTTAAATACATATAGCAGTATTAACAAAATTACAGTCACAGATAACCCGATGGCAACCAAAGTGTCTGTTTTTATGCAGTTTGCATTGCCTGCCGCCACTACGGGAGCTCCAAGAAGCCTTACAGAAACAGAACTCATCCGCGATTCCACTGATTTGCAAATATTGTTTAAAGAGTCTGTAAGTAGCGCATTTTTCCTTGATTCAGTGCTTCCGTAAGGGGAATCGTAAAATGCAAAGCCATGCTTCTCGTCTTTAGTCATCATATAGCCGTTGTAGGCAGTAAAAGCCGATGATGTGCCTGAATATTGGCTATTTGTTACCTCTGACGGCGATATAAGCCTTAATGGGTCAGCCTTTAGCCAAGGCAGTAGGAACGATGTGCCAGGAGTGGCTAAAACTTTTTTAGTGTCAAGCAGTCTTTCTCTTATATGTTCTTTACCCGATACAGAATCAAAACACGCTTCCAATGCAATGTAATCGCTATCTGTAAGATAGTAGGGCAGATTATTGCATGCAAAATCAAGTTTAGTTAGGAATTCATCCATATCAACCTCTGTTATGGCATTGGGTAGGGCATTCCCTATGGCATCTATGGCTGAGCAGATGGAATCGGGATTATTGCCATCTACAATAAACACAATTCTAGAAGCTTCTGATAGAGAGGAATATACACGCATAGACTCAGTGTATTCACTATCAGAGGGCAGAAAATTGAAAATATCCTCATTATAGCGTACAGAGATTGATAAAAGCAAAAGTACAAGACATATTACGCCCAATCCGCACCACAATAATATTTTATTTTTGGCGTTCATCAATAAACTTTATAGGCTTACGGCTTTTGGCAGGAAAATTTATACGGGCAATGACATCGGCAGGCAGAATCTCTATTTCAGGAGCAACCCTTAGTCTTGCCCTGAAACTGTCTTTCAAATCCTTTATAAAATTTTGTTCAGACAAACATTCCACCATTTTATCATTAAGCCCTATACGCACAATAACCTCATCAGTACCGGCATCAGATGTTCTGACATACACTACGTAGTTTGCTATCTGAGAGTGGTTGTCAAGTACATCGTATATGGCTGGCGGATAGATGGTTGTACCCTTTAGCTTTATCATATTGTGTTTACGTCCAAGCAGTGGGGTAAGCCTGTACGATGAGCGACCGCATTTGCATGTATCCACTATTTTGGCTGCAATATCGCCTGTCTTAAAACGCAGAAGCGGCATAGCCTCCACACCCAATGTGGTTATTACTATCTCTCCACACTCGCCGTCAGGCACAGGATTGTTGTCTTCACCTATAGTCTCCACTATTATCAGTTCCGGGTGAACGTGACCTCCACAACCAAACTCACATTCAGAGAATGTGGCGCTCATCTCTGTAGATGAGTAGGTGGCGTACAGTTCCACCTCAGGCCATTTATCGTGTATGCGGCTACCTAATAGGTTAAGGGTAAAATCCTGATTTCTAAGACCTTCGCCAATGCCTATTATTTTACGTATAGATGATTTTCTGTAATCTATGTTGTTCTTCTCTGCGTAATCTATAAGTTTAAGAATAAAAGAGGGTACACACATAACAGCATCGGGTTTAAGCCTTAAAATGGTGTCCCATTGCAACTCTGGAATGCCGTTGCCCACACGAACAACGCCGGCACCTAACTCTCTAAGCCCCATAAAATATGCCAATCCAGCCATAAAACGCTTGTCAAGAGTGGTCATAAGCTGCAGAACAGAATCTTTTGTAAGCCCTGCACAAGAGAAAGATTTAGCCTCATTGTAGGCAAGCCTTTGCAAATCTTTTTCAGAACAGCAGAATGTTACAGGTTCTCCAAGTGTACCCGATGTGGTTACATAATCTATTACATCTTGCTTGGGACAGCATAAAAAATCATCGTTATATTGATGTAAATCAGATTTTTCTGTAAACGGTATTTTAGTTAAATCCTCTAAAGTGCGTATTGCGTTTATATCTATTCCGTTAGTCTTGAACAAACGCTGATAAAATGGGGAGTGATTTTGTAAATACTCCAACTGTTCCCTTAATTTTTGCTCTTGAAACGCTTTTATCTCAAAGGCTGTTGCAAATTCAATATTCATGGGTGGGTTCTATTTATTAGTTGTGTGTTTTTTATTCGTTAGGTTTGTTCGTTTATTATTCCGGTCTGTTTT
>JAKSNX010000111.1 GCA_024405815.1 Paludibacteraceae bacterium
TGCATACTGTAGCCTAATTGTTTAAGGTGTACAGATGCTCCTATTATATACATAACACGTAAGGTTCTTACAAAGAGATAGAAGGCGTCTGTTGAGCCGGGTTCCACACCTTGATGACGTAGCAGATTGTCTGCCTTGTCTGCACATAAATGGAACGCATTGTCAAGCATTGTGGCATTATCATCACCTAATTTATAGTGTAACACATTCTGCACTATATGCTCATCCATATCATCAAAGCCCTTGAAACCCAACAATGACTTATATGAACGCATTTTATTCTGTTCCCAATCCGTATCCCACCAATGTGCCACAGCCGCACCTATATATGCAGCCCATGCAAGCGTAGCCAACGGATAGCCGTTATACTCTCTGACCGCATCAACCATAAAATCAGCGGAAAGGTCTTTCCATTTATCCTCTATATCCACACTCGATGGCAACTTTCCACTCAGCCAACCACGCTCATTACAAAGAGCAACCAACTGTTGCAAAAGTTCCGCTTCATAGCGGTCATACATCTCAATGTTCAAATTCTTCTGTTCCATAGCGGTGCAAGTGTATCAAAAGTTGTAACGGCAGTTAAGCAAAAATAAGTCCTGCAAGCAGAATGGCTGACAATACGTACATAGGTATTGTCAGTTTTTTATATCCGCCGATGCAAAGATTAATAAACAGGTAAGATAACATTCCTATTGCAAGCCCTGTAGAGACTGAATATGTAAACGGAATGGAAATTGAGCATAAGAAAAACGGCAGTGCCTCTGACATATCATTCAAATCAACATCCTTTATAGGAGTTATCATAAATGCACCCACAATTATCAGTACAGGAGCGACTGCAGCACTTGGAATTGCCAGAAACAGAGGTGAAAACAGCATAGCTAGACCAAAACATACGGCTATTATAAATGCAGTAAGTCCGCTTCTTCCACCTTCTGCAATGCCTGCCGCACTCTCAATATATGTTGTGGTGGTGCAAGTTCCAAACATGGCACCTGCCACTGTTGCCACCGCATCAGCCATAAATGCCTTTTTTATAGGGTAATCAGGACAGTTAGGGTCAATCTGCTTTGATTTTGTAATAACCCCCACCACTGTTCCGATAGTGTCAAACATATCCATAAACAAGAATGTAAACACCACTATCAGCATATCAAAAGAGAATATCTCACCCCATTCAAATTTGCAGAATATAGGTTCAAGGCTGCCAGGCATTGAAACCACACCGTTATAATGAACCTGCCCGAAAGGTATAGCCACAATAGTGGTTGCAATAATCCCAAGCAACATTCCTCCCTTTATTTTCAGCGATACAAGAGCACCTGTAATCACAATTCCTATCAGACATATTATTACATTAGGGTCTGATATTGAGCCTAACGATACCACTGTTGAAGGGTGGCTTACAACTATATGTGCGTTTTCAAAACCGATTAATGCTATAAACAGACCAAAACCTACACTCAAACCTTTTTTCAGTGAACTTGGAATGGAGTCAACTATCAGACTCCTAAGATTTGTAACGGTAAGTAAAACGAATATCAAACCCTCAATGAACACCGCAGTAAGTGCAAACTGCCAACTATGCCCCATTGTAAGGCATACAACAAATACAAAAAATGCGTTTAATCCCATTCCCGGAGCAAGTCCAAACGGCATTTTGGCATAGAACGCCATAACCAATGTTCCTACTATTGCAGCAAGTGCAGTTGCTGTAAAAACAGATTCAATGGGCATAATGGCTGAAAACATTGAAGGATTAACGGCAAGTATATATGCCATTGCCAAAAAAGATGTCACACCTGCAATAATTTCATTCTTGATGGTCATTGTTTGGGGGTTGAAACCAAACAGTTTTTTTAGAGTGTCCATTATAATATTTATTTTTTAATTACCATTTTAATTTTAGGGCGAACAAAGTTAGTAAAAATATTTTATCGTAAGAAAAAAAACAGTATATTCGCAGAATAAAAGTAGCACCATAAAATGAAATCCATCACCATCAATCAAACAAAAACAGCGGTACCTGCCATAGCTATGGGGTGTATGCGTATTGCAGATAAAAGCGTTAAGGAAGTAGAGGAATATATCTGTTTCTGTATGGAGCAGGGGCTTAACTTTTTTGACCACGCCGATATTTATGGAGGCGGAGTATGCGAGGAGAAATTCGGTACAGCACTAAAGAGCCTGAAAATAGAGAGAGAAAAACTAATTCTACAGTCCAAATGTTCAATAGTGCCAGGCATCATGTACGATATGTCTAAAGAGCATATACTTAGTGCCGTAGATGGAATACTCTGCCGCCTTAAATGTGATTATCTTGATTTTCTTTTACTCCACCGCCCCGATGCGTTAGTTGAGCCGGAAGATGTGGCAGAGGCTTTTGACATTTTGTCATCAACAGGCAAGGTAAGGAATTTTGGCGTGTCAAACCACAAGCCCATGCAGATAGAACTACTAAAAAAATATGTAAAACAGCCACTTGTTATAGACCAACTGCAACTCAGCATTCCCGTATCTAATATGATAACAAACGGAATGGAGGTTAATATGTCCACAGAAGGCTCTATAGACCACGATGGCAGCATACTTGATTACTGCCGCCTTAACGATATAACAATACAGGCTTGGTCTCCTTTCCAATACGGATTTTTTGACGGTCCGTTTATTGGCAACTACGATAAGTTCAACGATTTAAACAATGTTCTGAACCGCCTTGCAGAACAATATAAAGCAACTCCTACAGGCATAGCCATAGCGTGGATGATGAGGCACCCTGCCAAAATACAGACCATAGCAGGCACAACCACTATATCCCGAATACAAGAGATAATAAATGGCTCAAATATAGAATTATCAAGGCAGGAGTGGTATGAGTTATACCTGAAAGCGGGACATATTCTGCCTTAACACTTTAATAACTCTTCAAAAGATTTCTGGGCATAGAGGTCTGTCATACCCGATATGTAATCAACCACCGCCCTTATGTATAATTCAGAAGTGTCTAACGCGCCGTAGATTTTTTT
Source organism: Paludibacteraceae bacterium (assembly GCA_024405815.1). Classification (GTDB taxonomy): domain Bacteria; phylum Bacteroidota; class Bacteroidia; order Bacteroidales; family Paludibacteraceae; genus Enterocola. The sequence goes on from JAKSNX010000111.1 coordinate 3,030, forward strand.
GTTATGCAAATCCTTGTACGGCATTTTCAGTAATGACTCCTCCCCGATGCCACCATCGCAATACATTGTAACCCATTCTGCAAACTCACGTACAAAACCAAAACCGTCAAAATGGCGTTCTGCCATAAGATGCACTGTATCACTGCCCTTATAGTACTCCATCAGCACACGGAAGAGCTCATTTATAATAAGTGCCGAGTATTTTCTGTAAGTCTCAAGACGTGGACTCTGATATATGTTTGTGTTGTTGAAACTCTTGATTTTACACAGTAGTTCATAAACATCGGGGCTAAAGCACAATCCATTTTCTATGGAACTGTTACGGC
>JAKSNX010000112.1 GCA_024405815.1 Paludibacteraceae bacterium
TGCTTCTCCAAATCACTCATCTGAGCTTCTTGAGTTCTGATGGCATCTTTCTCAACCTCTGGAATCTCATCATCTTTCTTATCCTTATGCTTAGCCTTAAGGTCATCAACCTGCTTCTTCAGAGCCTCTATATCTTTAGCAATCGGAGATACCTTTGCATCAAGTTCAGAAGCCTGTTTCTCTACCAAACTCTTTATCAGAGAGTGGTCTGTATTAAGCACAAGGCTGTAAGAATCAGGCATATTGCCATAGAATCCCATCATACCGCCTTGCAGTGCAGACATCTCTTTCATACGGCGCATAAACTCATTCTGCGTAATAAGAATAGGCTGTGCCTCTGCCCCCAAAGCCCCGAATGTAACTATAAAATCACATTTGTCTGTCTTAGGTGTGGCTGAGCCGAATATCTTTGTCATTGCATTCTGCTCATCTTGAGTAAGTTCCACTTTAGCGGCATCTTCCTTTACAATAAGCTTGTCTATTGTGTCAGAATCCACACGCACATAGCGGCTCTTCTCATTCTTCTGCTCTAACCGCGATGCCAAATGCACATCAAGTTGGTCATCAAACAGTAACACGCTGTAACCCTTTGCTTTAGCAGCCTCTATATAACTATACTGTGCATCTTTATCGGCGGCATACAGATAGATTACATTGCCGTCTTTGTCTGTTTGGTTAGCCTCTACAAGTGTCTTATACTCATCGTAGGTATAATACTGACCATCGGTGGTCTTAAACAGATTAAACTTAATGGCACGCTCATAGAACTTATCATCAGTAAGCATACCATACGATATAAAGATTTTAAGGCTGTCCCATTTCTCCTCAAACTGCTTGCGGTCTGCCTTAAATATATCTTGCAGGCTATCAGCCACTTTCTTGGTTATGTGTGCAGATATTTTCTTTACGTTAGAGTCACTTTGCAAGTATGAACGGCTTACATTAAGCGGAATATCGGGTGAGTCAAGTACACCGTGAAGCAATGTAAGGAACTCAGGCACAATACCCTCCACGCTATCTGTAACAAAAACCTGATTGCAGTAGAGCTGAATCTTGTTCTTCTGCAACTCTATATTGTTTGTAACCTTAGGGAAGTAGAGAATACCTGTAAGATTAAACGGATAATCCACGTTAAGGTGTATATGGAACAACGGCTCAGCCGCATACGGATAAAGTTCACGATAGAAACTTGCATAATCCTCATCTTTAAGGTCTGCCGGTTTCTTAACCCATGCAGGTGTAGTGTTGTTTATTATATTGTCATCGGCAGTCTCCACCTCTTTGCCGTCTTTCCACTCCTTTTTCTTGCCAAACGCTATGGCTACAGGAAGGAACTTGCAGTATTTTGTAAGCAACTCTTGAATGCGGCTCTCCTCCAAGAACTCCTTGCTATCATCATCAATGGTAAGAACTATATCTGTTCCTATGCTCTCTTTCTCACAATCCTCTATCTCAAATGTAGGATTGCCGTCACAACTCCAATGCACACCTTTAGAGCCATCTTTATATGATTTGGTAAAGATTTCCACTTTCTTACTTACCATAAATGCAGAGTAGAATCCTAAACCAAAATGCCCGATGATGGCATTGGCATCATTTTTATATTTATCAAGAAACTCTCCTGCCCCGGAGAATGCTATTTGATTGATATACTTGTCAATCTCATCGGCGGTCATACCTATACCACTATCAGAAATAGTAAGCGTACCTGCCTTTTTATCAAGTTTGACCTCCACTTTAGGGTCTTTAAGTTCACCCTTATACTCTCCCACACTGCTGAGTGTCTTCAACTTTTGAGTTGCATCTACAGCATTTGAAACTATCTCACGCAAAAAAATCTCGTGGTCAGAATACAGAAACTTTTTAATAACAGGAAAAATGTTTTCCGATGTTACACCAATATTACCTTGTTGCATAATAGATATATTTTATATAAAATTGCTCTTCATTGTCCAACACAATAAAGAGCAAATAGTGTGCCAATGTGGCAAAAGTGACATAATGTCACCTTAATCCAAAAGTCCTGTAGAGAAATAGCGTTCCATACGGTCAGGCAGTACAGTAACAATAACCTTATCGCTACCGTATTTCTTTGCCATCTGCATTGCCGCCCATATATTTGCACCTGAAGACGTGCCGCACATAAGACCTTGTATTTTAGCAAGACATCGGGTTGTCTCTATAGCATCATTATCAGATACCTCTACAACCTCATCTATCATTTTAACATCCAAAACCTCAGGAATAAAACCATCTCCTATACCCTGTATTTGGTGCAAACCAGGCTCATCACCTAAAAGTGCAGACACATCTTTAGGCTCCACAGCCACTACCTTTACATTAGGGTTCTGGTCTTTAAGATACCTGCCAATACCTTGCAGAGTACCGCCGCTGCCCAAACCCGATACAAATATATCTATAGGCTTGTCTATCTGGTTACACATCTCCACTGCTGTGGTCTTATAATGGATAAGCGGATTATTCTTATTTGTAAATTGCTGTGGCATAAAGCCGTTTGTGCCAAGTTCACTTAAAATACGCTCAGCCTCCTTAACACTACCGTCAATACTTAAAGCGGCAGGTGTAAGTACAAGTTCGGCACCAAGACGCTTGATTATCTTCTTACGCTCCTCACTCATATTTTCAGGCATAACAATAATCACCTTATACCCTCTTCTTACGCCTACAAGTGCAAGTCCTATACCTGTATTACCCGATGTAGGCTCCACAATGGTCATTCCCTTACGCAAAATGCCATCCTTCTCTGCCTGGATAATCATATTGTATGCAACCCTATCCTTAATACTGCCACCAGGATTAAGAAACTCTGCTTTGGCATAAATATTATACCCTGTAGTCTCCTTAAGAGACACTAACGGAGTATTACCAATCAAATCAATAACGTTACTATATACCATAATCAGTTGATAATTGACTGTTACTAGGAGCGAGAGCAGAGTCAAGTTGACTTGGGCTATGCCGAGCGACGAAGTAACATGGTTAAAACTTGTTTTAACAAAATTGACTGCAAATTTACATATTATTTTTTACTATGAAAAAATTTTTATAAAGATTTTTCGCTACGTTCCACTTCGCTCAAAATGACGGGAGAGTGATTTTCCACTTCGCTCAAAATGACGATTTGGGTGGCGGCAATAGCCGTCTCTTTCAAAAAAAAAGACCGTAACGCATTAGCATTACGGTCTCTTGAAATTGGCGGCTACCTACTCTCCCACAAACGCAGTA
>JAKSNX010000113.1 GCA_024405815.1 Paludibacteraceae bacterium
CATAATTTATTTTACCGCGCTGAAATGCTTCTATTGCTTTCGATACATTCCCTATTAAACTAAATGGAACAAATTGATTCCCTAAGTTTCGCATTACATCATACGCTGTATTTCTACGGCCTAATTTCTTTACGGTATAATCAGGAAATGCTGGCGTATAAGTTTTGGCTTCGTTAAAACATAAAACGCTTCCTAGCTCATGAAAGAATGAATACTGCGCAAACATATCTAGGGATGTAAACGCACTACTGATACGCTCATCATACGTACGGGTTTTAAAAACACCGGCCGATCTATCCTTAGCTACTTCACGCATGTAGGCTGCCGTTAGCCCTAAGGTATAAACTCCCATAAATGCAGCTACCCCATCGTTAACTAATGTTTGGGTCATCGGAATAAATGCTTTGGAATGAGCAGCAAACATACAACGCTTGAATTGCAACATCGCACTACCAAATGGATGATCAAACCATTTAGGGATGGAACCACCGGTCGGGGTAATAACACATTCATCACGTAGCTTACGTACCGCTGCTACTAGACTCTCTTTGGCAAAATCATTATCCCATGATTTGAATCCAGAGGATGTCGCACTCCCATACTTCGTAAATTGCTCTTTGATAAGCTTCTGCGCTTCCTCACTTATCCCACAATCCCTTAAAAAGTTTGTGTCACTTAAACCAAGCTTCCCCTTCTTGCATAAAGCAAGAATTTCATGCTCACCAGCACGTCCTATAATTCCTTTGGTAAAACCATCTAATTGCCGTGCACCGGTTGCTTTAATCGTAATGCCTGCAAGACGATGCGCTATCCATGGTACCCCACCCTGCCAAAACTTCTCAGCATTAAAATTATCACGCGTTAAGGCATGCTCATAATCAAAAAAACGTCCTATATCAAATGATTCTGTAGCTGTAGCAAATGCATCGGCTTCAAATTTACGCTTAAATAAAAAGTTGGGTTTTAAACGCTCTACCGTACCTTTAAGGACCCTGCCTGCTCCTAGGTGTAGTGTTGCACTAAATGTATCCATTAGGGCTGCAAAGGGTAAATTACCCATGGTACTGGCCGTCTTTATGTCCTTTATGGTTCCCCAAAATTTACGCGCACCTTCCCCTACATTATACGTGGATACCCCACGGATACGCGCATACATTAATTCAACTAATTCTTTGGCATCTTGATATTCCTTGTTGTTCTTAACGAGCGCTTTGTTTAAATCCTTTTCAGATAAACCCTTCGTATTGATCGCTTTTACTTTAGAGGCATATTCTTTGTCTAATAAGTCGATCGCATAACGTACATCCGCTGAACCAAAACGTTTACCTAAGGCCGCATCCGCACTGATTGTGTGGGTAAAACGATTAAATACATCTACTACATCATTGTTAAGTAATTCAGCTAGATGTATCGTCGGTACATCTATCGTACGCTTTAACTCATTCCTACGCCTACCAAATTGGTCTTCTACATTGACTATCTTGTAGCCCTCATCCCCCATGCGCTTAAACGGATCATCAGATATATAATCTAAATGCGCTAGCGTCTTGTAGGTCGCTTCTACTTGCTCTTCAACTGCATCTGAACCTGTACTTCTGAAGGCTGATGCTATGGCTTCTTTGGACTCCTTGGGATGATTCATTATCCAGTTCTGATTGTACATTCGCGGATAATAATGCTCATCATGAGAACCCTTAAAGGATGCTGGCGTTAAACGTTCTTCCTTCGCTGCTTTAAGACGACTTATGGCATCATTGTATAACCCCATTAATTCATTGTGCTCTTCTTGGGTCTTAGCCTTCTTTAGCTTACCTACAACATCTTTTACCTCTTTGTGTATCTCTTTTACTATCTCTTCCCTTAGGGAAAATGCATTCGCATCTAACCCATCTTGTACTACCGATGCTATGGAATCATTAAATAATTGCGCTGCCTTAATAACATGCTGATTGGTGTTTTGCTCTCCGCCACCAACTATCGTACGCATCACTTGCTTACAAAACTCAGAATACTCTTTGTCAGGTATCCCTATAGCACTCTTCGTCCCACGGGCTACTTTGCTTAAACCCTTTTCATCTGCATAGGTTTTAAATATGGTTAAAAACTTTTCACCAAAATCATGTGTGATAGCTGTCTCATTTGCTTCGGCTAACATCTCAACCGGTGGTACTTGCGCTACCCGTTGACCCTCTTCGTTCATTAAACGAAAACTATAAGGAAAGAGATTTTGCCCTAGCTTACGTACCGTCTGATAATTGCTCGTGGCTGCACGTACATCAGGCGCTGTAAGTAAATCCCCTTCCTTCATAATCCCAAAGGATAACCCAGACGCTACCTTGCTCATTCCTTGGTGCGCTTCTAATAACCCACCCGTGTTCGCTATAAATACATCAGGCGTTTCATCTAATACCTTCTGTAATTTTGAGGACGGAGATACATCTACCTTGGGAGGAATTTCTAATGTTTGCTGTATGCCTAATTTGGCATTGCTTATCTCTACCGTTTGAACCGCTTCGTTCTCAGGCATCTGATAAAATGTACGCTCAAAATTAGCATTCGCTTTGAACTTTTGTGCCCCCCTTTTGACTAACATGGCTGCACCTTGCCCTACTGCCCCTAGCGCTCCACCTAATACTAATCCAGCAGTTGTACTCCCTAGAACCGATGGCCCTACCTCTTCGCCTTCTTTGGCATTCGGACTGTTTAGGGTTTCAAAGGTCTTATCAACTGTACTGGTAACAGCATTCATGGTTGCACCTTCTACAGCATTGCGCGCTATGATATTACGCCCGAGTTTTAAACCACTCTTTACTAATGCTTTACCTGCTGCACCTGCCGCTAATACTCCAAAATAATTAGTCGGGTCAGCTAACACCGATGCTGCTGTATTCGCTACCCAACCATGCTGACTCTTTATGTATTGCGCTTCTGCTCGCGTCTTAGCATTCTCTTCTTTCGTTTGATAAACAGATGCTGCCCAATTAAGTATCGGACGCGTAAATGTCTTCAAATACGGTAAATTAGCCCAACGGTCTTCAGCATGACCACTCGCTACATTACTTACCCTTTGCGCTAAACTTGATGTCCTTACATACGCAACAGCTGGATTGTCCATGAAGTTCGCAGATAATAAATCTAAAAAACTTCCTGCTTCTGCATTCTCAGCAATAGCTTTGGCTTGTACTTCTTCCTGCGCATTTTCAGTTTGTTCTTTAATGCTAGGTAAATAAGCCTCTGTAACTG
>JAKSNX010000114.1 GCA_024405815.1 Paludibacteraceae bacterium
ACAAGTTGCAGCATTTTACGCTTGCTCATTACAGTGTATGTAATGTTAAGGCGGTTGAACTCATATTGGTGAGGACGATAGTCTGAATCTGCAAATTGGTCTATGAACCAATCGTATAGCGGACGGTGTACTACAAACTCAAGTGTGCATATAGAGTGGGTTACACCCTCAAAATAATCTGATTGTCCGTGGGCAAAATCATACATAGGGTATGCTTTCCATTTGTAGCCTGTTTTATGGTGTGGGTGGTCTGTTATCACACGATACATAATAGGGTCACGGAAATGCATATTAGGCGATGCCATATCTATCTTGGCACGTAGTACCATAGTTCCGTCTTTAATCTCTCCACTATTCATTTTATAGAATAGGTCAAGATTCTCCTCTATAGGGCGGTTACGGAACGGACTCTCCTTGCCAGGCTCTGTAGGTGTGCCTTTCTGCTCCGCTATGGTCTCTGCTGATTGCTCATCAATATATGCCTTACCCTCTTTTATCATTCTTACGGCAAGGTCCCATAGTTGTTGGAAATAGTCTGAGGCGTAGTAAATATTTCCCCATTGGAATCCGAGCCACTTGATATCCTCTTGTATGGAATCTACATACTCAACATCTTCCTTGGTGGGGTTGGTGTCGTCAAAACGGAGGTTGCATACGCCACCATATTTCTGAGCGATTCCAAAATCCATACAGATAGCTTTGGCATGTCCTATATGTAAGTATCCGTTTGGCTCAGGCGGGAAACGGGTTTGAATTCTTCCGTCGTTCTTACCATCTTGTAAATCTTTCTCTACAATCTCTTCAATAAAGTTCAATGACTTTTCCGCTTCCATAATAATATATTGGTTATGCGGTTATGCGGTTATGCGGTTATGCGGTTATGTTATATCAAATCACCGAATCACCGAATCACCGAATCACCATATTAAACATTGATTCCTTTAATAATTCCTCTTGCGGCACCTTCCTTGATAAATGATATTATGTAGTCTCTTTCAGGTGTAGATGGCATTTCAGCCTCTATCTTCTCTAATGCTTGACTAACGTTAAGTGCTGATTGATAGATTGTTCTGTAGCATTCCTGTATGGTTTGAATCTGCTCGGCAGTAAAGTTACGGCGACGCAGACCTATAAGGTTAAGACCTGCAAATACAAGAGGCTCTCTTCCTGCTGTAACGTATGGAGGAACATCCTTGCTTGACCTTGAACCGCCTTGCATCATAACATGTCCGCCAATGTGAACAAATTGGTGTACAAGGTTACCGCCTCCAAGTATAGCCCAATCATCTATCTTAACCTCACCTGCAATCTGAGAAGCATTACCTATAATACAGTTGTTGCCTATTACGCAATCATGTGCAATGTGAGAGTAAGCCATAATAAGGTTATTGCTGCCAACTATTGTAGTGCCTTTTGAGGCAGTGCCTCTATTGACAGTCGCACACTCTCTGATAGTGGTATTGTCGCCAATTACCGCTGTGGTCTCCTCTCCACGGAACTTTAAATCCTGTGGAATTCCGGCTATTACCGCACTTGGGAATATTCTACAATTTTTCCCTATTCTGGCACCACTAAGAATGGTTGCATTTGGAAAAATGTGTGTTCCGTCACCAATCTCTACATTGTCATCAATGTAGGCAAACGGGTCAATGATTACATCCTTTCCTATTTTTGCATTAGGGTGGACAAAAGCGTTCATATTTAATTAAAAGTTAAAAGTTGAAAGTTGAAAGTTAAAAGTTAAATAATGCTTTAGATACTTGGGTGTTTACACCATGTCCTGGTTTATATGCCACAATTTTTGCCTTTAAAGGACAACCTATAAGAGAAAAGTCTCCGATAATATCAAGCAATTTATGTCTTGCAGGTTCATTTTCCCACTCAAGCGGACGCTTGTTAAGGTAGCCCAATTTATCTGTGTTTACACCTTCCACACCAAGTAGGGTGGTAAGGTGGTCTATAGTCTCTTTATCCATTGGCTTGTCATAGATTACTATGGCATTGTCCAAATCTCCTCCTTTAATAAGCCCCATTTTAAGAAGAGGCTCAATCTCTCTTACAAATACAAATGTACGTGCAGCGGCAATATCTTTGTCAAAATCAGCGATGCTATTTAGTGTGGCTGTCTGTTTCTTTAACACAGGTGAGTTAAAATCAACCGTTGATTCAATGCAGAAATCGTCTGCAGGTAATATGGCAAACTCAGAACCGTTAGGAAACTTAAAGTACTGTGCCTTCTTTATTTCCATAAACTTTCTTTCTGCCTGTTGCTCCACAATGCCGGCTTTCTTTATGGCATTTGATATTATTACAGCACTGCCGTCAAGGATGGGAACCTCAGGTGCATTGACCTCTATAGTGCAGTTGTCTATGCCATTTGCCATAAGGGCTGCCATGGTATGCTCTATGGTACTTATAGAAGCCTCTCCCTTTTTAACAACAGTTCCTCTCTCAGTAGCTGCTACATTGCTTGCAAGAGCCTCTACTACAGGTTTGCCGTCTAAATCTGTCCTTACAAAATTTATGCCGCTTCCTGCTGGAGCCGGTAGAAATGTAGCGGTGATGTTCAGCCCCGTATGAAGTCCTTTGCCTTCAAGAGTAAACTTGTTTTGTAAAGTGTGTTGTAACATATTATTTGTTTGTTGAATTTAGTTTTTCTGTCAATTCCTTAACCTGTCTTTCCAAATTGTTTAAGGTTTGATATATCTCAGGCAAATTCCTGTAGATGGCAACAAATTTTCTGGCTTTGGAAATAGGAGCCACAGGTGAACCTTGCCAAATACCGCCCTCGTCCTTAATTGTCTTTGTTACATTGGAACCGGCGGCGATGGTGGTGTTGTCCGCTATTTCAAGATGACCTACTATGCCAACATTACCTGCAATTATACAATTCTTTCCTATCTTGGCGGAACCTGCCACACCGGAGCAAGCCGCCATAGCGGTGTTCTCGCCTATCTCCACATTGTGGGCTATCTGAATCTGGTTGTCTATCTTTACTCCGTTTGCAATCTTTGTAGGACCCATACTGCCACGGTCTATAGTGGTGGAAGCACCTACCTCTACATTGTCGCCAATAATTACATTGCCGTTCTGAGGCATCTTTACGTAAGCTCCGTTCTCATCGCGGGCAAATCCAAATCCGTCTGCACCTATAACGGTGGTGGCGTGTACAATACAGTTGTCGCCAATCTGACA
>JAKSNX010000115.1 GCA_024405815.1 Paludibacteraceae bacterium
TCTCAAACCAGCCTCGGACTAATAAATAGAACCCACCCATTCTAAAAACTCTTTTTTCCACATGCGGCTCTCGTCAGTGCCTTTGGTGTCTGAAGCTCCAAAGCCGTGTCCGCCTGTGTTGTATTGTATATATTTATGATTTATATTGTTAGCAGTAAGTGCAGAATCAAGCAAAACACTGTTTTGATATTTTACAATCTTGTCATCTTTGCAGTTCACTAAAAAAACAGGAGGACAGTCTGCGTCTATGTGTTGCTCTATAGATAGAGAGTCACGCAATGTTTTGTTATACTGTCTCCATACACCTAACGCCCCTCTGCGGCTGCGTTTGTGAGTGTAATTCTTGTCGCTCATAGTAACTACAGGGTATATAGGACATAAAAATGTGGGCTTGTATGGTGTGTCGTTGTAAATATAAGATGACATAGTAAGGTGTCCGCCTGCCGAGAACCCCATAACTCCAATCGTATTTGTGTTAATATTGTAATCGGTACTATGGTCATAAACATATTTAAGAGCAGCCTTTGCGTCAAGCAGCATATCGGGGTATTTGTTCCCGATTCCAAATACTCTGTAGCCTAAAATGTATGCCGATACATTTGCAACTCTGTATCTTAATATGTATGCGTTTATACCGTTGGATTGCAGCCATTGTGCCGTTTCTATTCCCTCTATTTTCATGTCAAGCCAAGAGTAACTGCCACCTGGACACACAATTACTGCAATGCCTGTATTATTGGCGGAATCAGCAGGATAGGGCGTAAGGGTAACCTTAGCCTTCTCCCCTTTGCCATCGGGGTAGAGCCTTATGACGTTCTCTGCCCAGATATCAGTTATTGCTATCAGTGTAATCAATATGGCGTAAAAGCGAGTCATAATATTTTCTAATGTTAATTGCTCTTGCTCTATAGTCTTTCCCAAACAATTTGTCATCGGGTTCTATGGTTGGCAATACTGTAACTTTCATCTCCTTAGCCGCCCCCACATGAAAAGGGTGTTTAGGCAATGCTATGGCAAAGCCTTCAAACAGTATAGGTTGTATAGGTAGGTGTAGTTGCTCCGCTACATAGAACGCCCCTCTGTGAAACCTTAACAAAATGCCGTTAAGAGAGCGTGTGGCTTCGGGAAATATAACTATGGAGTAGCCGTCTTTAATATACTGTTCAAGCGTTGGAATGTAATTCTCAACCCCTTCTCCTACAGTTATAACCCCGATGGTGCGTGCTATTCTGCCAAAAAATATATTGTTTATAACCCAATTTTGCCCTATTACCACAGTCTTTTCGTTGAGGGCAATCATAGCCACTATATCAAGCATAGATGTGTGGTTGCCAATCATTACGCAAGGCTTGGATTTGTCTATCGGTTTTGCCTTGGATGATGTTTGTACAGAAAATTTACAGCAAGGAAAAACTGATAATAGCAGTTTGCAGCCGTAACTGATACGGCGTCTTAATTTTTGATATCTCTCTTGAGTAGGGTGGATAAGATATGAGTAGCATAAAATATCCGCTATTATGGCAAAAATCAGGAATTCAGGTCCGTATATAAGAAAACGCCAATGGCTGCGTGGCCATCCGTATATCAGGGCAATAATGCACAAAAATGTGTTTAATATTGATATGCGAGTAAAATCACGTGATGGTCTGAAATGTGATACTCTATCCTCTTTAGATGGGTAGAAAGCCCTTATTGGTACAGATATTATAGGGGTGTTAGCCCACGATGAGAAGACAAGTACAGTTAATTCAGCCTCATATTTATTGGTCATAAAATGTAGTCCGTGCAATCCTGCAAGCGGATAAATCCTGAATCCGCTTTGCGTATCGGGTACAAGACAGCCTGTCTGCACCGTAAACCAAAAATTTGAGAATTTGTTTGCAAAAGAGTTCTTTTTAGGAATATAACCCTCTTTTATGGCTCTATTGCCTATAACTATGGCTTCAGGTCGTATTTCTGCCGCGTGAACAAGTATGGGAATATCATCTGTATAGTGCTGTCCGTCAGCATCTATGGTAAGCACGTGAGTGTAGCCGCAGGCTTTCGCTTTCAGGAAACCATGTTTTAAGGCGTAGCCCTTGCCTTTGTTTTTGGCGTAGGATATAATTGTAAGATTTGAGTCCTTTATGGATTCCAAAATCTTGAGTGTGGAGTCTGTGCAACCGTCTGCCACCACAATTACAGGAAACTGCCTTAATGTACTTAAAACCACTTCTTTTATTGTTTTAGCATTGTTATATGTAGGTATTACGGCACAGATTCTCATAACTCTTCTTTAGTAGGCCAAGCCTTTATGTTGTTATTTATGAATGACGCTGTCTGAAATGCCGATATGGTGGTACCCATAATTCCGTGCAGTATCATAGACTGTCCTGTAAGGTACAGACCCGATAGGGGAGTTCTTGGATAAAGCAGCGTGGTTTCAAGAGAATTGTTGTCTTTTCTTACACCATACGCTGTTCCATTAGGTGAGAGTAGATACTCTTTCCATGTAAGTGGAGTTGAACTCCAATGGTTTACAATGGCTTTTCTGAAATCGGGTAATACGGTCTCCACCAAATCAAGGCACTCATTAAGTTTACGTTCCTTAAATCTTACATAATCCTCACCTCTGCAACCTGCCGGCTTGTCACTCCAACGCTTTACGCAATCCCACGACATCGGGGTAATTATATCTGCCGCATTTTGACCTTTATAGAAATGAATCAGCACTTGAGTGACATCATCTGTACTCATATCCCAAAAATCTGAGCCTGGCTTGTGTATATAGATTGGGTCCTGATTTTTTATCTTATATTCATCGCTTAACTGCAGATTAGCGGTAAAGCAACCTAATGTACACTCCAAATTCTTAACCCTACGCCTATAAACGTGCCGTATGCAACTATTCTCTGTTATCATACTCATTAGGGCGGTAGGGTTTATGGCTGATATAACCACATCTGCCTCTATAATCTCTCCTGTATCCAACATTACGCCTGTAACTTGGCGGTCACTCTCCATAATCTGCATAGCGGTGGCATTGCACCTTATTTTTCCGCCGTTGGCGTTTATTCCTTTTACAAGATGGTCTATTATAGGTTGCCC
>JAKSNX010000116.1 GCA_024405815.1 Paludibacteraceae bacterium
TTTGCAGAGCGTACACAACTGCTGATAGGCGATGAGGGCGTAAAAAGGCTTTCAGAGGCACGTGTGCTTGTGGTAGGCACAGGTGGAGTGGGTGCGTATGCTGCAGAGATGATTTGCAGGGCAGGAGTGGGGCATATAACGTTGGTTGATTCAGATACTGTAAAACCAAGTAATATAAACCGTCAGTTGCCGGCACTTCATAGCACCATAGGTAAGTATAAGGTTGATTTGCTTGCGGATAGGTTTAGGGATATAAACCCCGATGTGGAAATAGTTGCAATAAAGGAGTTTTTAGATGACTCAAATTTGGAGCAGATAGTATCTGAAGGTTTTGATTACGTTATTGATGCCATAGATTCCATAACCCCCAAAGTGCACCTTATAGAATACTGTTTGAAAAATAAGGTTAGGATAATATCATCAATGGGTGCAGGCGGCAGAACAGACCCTTCAAAGGTGCAAGTTACTGACATTTCCAAAACATACCAATGCACACTTGCCAGAACGGTACGTGAGCGTTTGAAAAAAGATGGCATAAGTAAAGGTCTTAAGGTTGTCTTCAGCTGCGAGCCCGTAAAAAAAGAGTCTGTTATAGAAGTCAAGGATGAAAAGTGCAAGCGTTCCACCACAGGTACCATCAGTTATATACCAGCGGTATTTGGGTGCTACCTTGCGTCAGAAGTAATATGTGCTGTCGCAATGTATGATGTATGAAACTCCTACGGAGTTATGTATGATGTATAATGTATGATGTATGATAAAAGCAACAGGAATAAAAAAGAGTTTTGGAGAGGTTCAGGTGCTTAAAGGCATAGACCTCAATATTGAGAAAGAGGAGTTTGTAAGCATTGTGGGTGCAAGCGGAGCTGGTAAGACCACACTGCTACAGATATTGGGTACATTGGATAAGGCAGACAGCGGAAGCCTTATAGTTGATGATATTGATGTAAACACCCTTAACTCCAATGCACTTGCCGATTTCCGTTGCCATCATATAGGCTTTGTGTTCCAATTCCATCAGTTGCTGCCTGAATTTACAGCATTAGAGAATGTCACCATACCTGCACTTATAGCACACAGAAAGAGTGGCGAGGCTGAGGCTGAAGCAAAGAGACTGCTTGATTATCTTGGGCTTGGCGATAGGCTTAATCATAAGCCTAACCAGTTGTCAGGTGGAGAGAAACAGAGAGTTGCAGTGGCAAGAGCTCTTATTAACAAACCTAAACTTATATTGGCTGACGAGCCATCGGGTAGTCTTGACTCTCAAAATAAAGAGGAACTTAATAAACTACTGCTAAATCTTAAAAAAGAGTTCCACCTTACGCTCCTTGTTGTAACCCATGATACCGCTATAGCAAGTGTAAGTGACCGCACCATAACTATGAAGGATGGGGTTGTAATGTAATATCCCATCATTTTTTACTCCAAATTTGCTGTTTTTGTTGAAATTTGGCTGTAATTATACTATAAAATCAGCCAATTTTAATAAATTATATAAAATTTGGCTCAATATATTTGCCGTTTACAAAATAATTTTGTTTCTTTGCATAAAAAATAAATCGGTTTATGAGTGTAATAATAGGTAGAGATAAGGAAAAAAAGGAGCTTCTTGACTTATATAACAGTAGTAAGTCTGAATTTGTAGCGGTATATGGCAGACGTAGAGTAGGGAAAACTTACCTTATCAGGGAAACTTTTAGGGATTGCTTTTCTTTCTATCATACAGGACTTTCCATATATGGTGACAAACCTGTTACTACAAAGGACCAACTTAAACATTTTTATCATACTCTGACTCAATACTTCCCGGATAGCTCCTTTTCAATGCCAAAGACTTGGATGAATGCTATGTATATTTTGGAGGATTGCTTGGCAAAGTCAAATAATGGAGACAGACAGGTTGTGTTTATTGATGAGTTGCCGTGGCTTGATACTGATGGTTCTGATTTTATGGTTGCTATAGAGGCATTTTGGAATGGATGGGCGGCAGGTAGGGATAATATAATGTTTATTGTATGTGGTAGTGCGTCATCGTGGATGATTAAGAATCTGATTAATAACAAGGGAGGTTTGTACGGCAGATTGACTTGGGAAATAAAGTTAGCCCCATTTACACTTAATGAATGTGAACTGTTCCTGAAATCCAAGAATATTACGCTCAGCCGTTATGACATAGTCCAAACATATATGTTTTTTGGAGGCATACCATATTACTTAAACTATTTTCAGCAAGGTCTTAGTTTTGCTCAAAATGTTGATAATATATTATTTGCAAAGAATGCTAAATTGGCATTGGAGTTTGACAAACTTTTTTCCTCCTTGTTTAAGAATCACGACATCTATATGAAAATTGTAAGGTTTTTATATTCAAAGCGTTGTGGCTACAGTAGGTCTGAGATAGCAAAACATTTAAGGATAGAGAGTGGCGGAACTCTTACAAAATTACTAACCGCATTACAGGAAAGTGATTTTATCAGGTCATATAAACCATATGATTCTAAAAAATATGAAACCCTTTATTGTTTGTCAGACTCATTTTGTCGTGCATATATACACTTTAAAGAGAAGAATCAGATAATGGATTCTAATTTTTGGCAACGTAACATCAATACGCCAATGGTAAACAGTTGGTGTGGAATTGCGTTTGAAGAGATATGTTTTGCACATATTGACAAGATTAAGAATGCATTGCAAATAGGTGGAATTTCATCAACAGATGCTCCATACACACTGCGTGGTGATGAAACGCATAATGGCACTCAATGTGACTTGATAATAGACCGCAAAGATAGGGTGGTTAATCTTTGTGAGATAAAATTCTGCACTGATGTTTTTGAAATAGACAAGGCTTACGATGCGGTTATTAGGCATAGAATGTCTGTTTTACAGGGAACTATTCCCAAGACTAAGAATCTACAGTTCACAATGGTGACAACATTCGGTGTCAAGTCTAATATGTATAGTGGTATAGTGCAATCACAAGTTACATTGGATGATTTGTTTAAATGATGTTGCGTTTTCACTAACTTTACTCGCACACTGCGTGTGCTCGTGAAGATAAAAACTTCGTTTTT
>JAKSNX010000117.1 GCA_024405815.1 Paludibacteraceae bacterium
GTAAGGGTGAGACTATTACCGATTTTACATTTGAATTAGGTGGCTCTGCTACAGGATATACCATATCGGGAGTTTCCCCAATCGGTTTGACTATTACCCTTGTATCTGGAAAGACATATAAAATATCAGGCACTCCTTCTTCTGATTGTGATATTATAATTGGTACTAAGGGGCAGGATGCAAGTTGTGTTGCCGACAGATTGACATTTAAGGTGACAGTTAATCCGTTACCAAAAACTTTTGCCATGACAGAAGGCGGTAAGTACTGTGAAGGTGGAGAAGGTGTAGATATAAAATTATTAAATTCAGAATCAGGTGTTAATTACACCCTATATAAAGATGGTGTTGCCACTTCTACGGTTATAGCAGGAACAGGCTCTAAAATATCATTTGGTAAGCAAACAGCAGAGGGAACATATACGGCAAAGGCCGTGAATGCCACAACAGGTTGTTCTGCTGATATGACTGGAAATCCTGGTGTAGATGTTGAAAAAAAACCAACAAACAATGCAGGCTCAACCCAAGAGGTTTGCAACACTACAGACTTTACACTTGCAGGTACCGCTATAGGAAATGTATCTACTTGGACTATAAAGAGTTATGATGGTACAACTAATCCTACAATAGAAAATCCTACAAGTCTTACATCTAAGGTTACAGGTGTAGAGTTAGGTAAAACAGCAGTATTAACTCTTACTACAACATCACAATCTGGAGTTTGTGAGCCTGCAACATCTGAGGTTACTCTTAAAAACAAGGATTGCACAAGCCTTACACTTACAGTAACCGCTGATTCACCTATATGTGCAGGGGGTACTTCAAATTATAAAATTGAAGTGTATAATGGCTCTACGGTAAAAGCTACAGGTGTAACGGTAAGTTATAAAAAGCCAGGTGAGACAACGCCTTATAATTGGGTTATAGGTGATATTGCCGCTGGTGGTAAAAATACAAAATCTGAACAATATACCCCAGATGCCACAGCCGCTACTACTACAGTTAATGTATCAGCATACGTAAGTGCAGTAAACGGTAATACATACGCTTCATACGAGGCTTCAGAAGCCAAGGATAAAAAAGATATAGTAGTTAACGCCCTGCCAACAGCAAGCTCATCAAACGTTGTTAATAATACAAGGTGTACATCGCCGTACAATGGAGAATACACAATAACCGCCACAGGTGGTAGTGGTACATATACTTATTCAAATGATGGAGGTGCATCATATAGTAGTACAGCAACATATCCAGGATTACAGTCTGCAACAGTTACGGCAAAAGTAAAAGATTCAAAAGGTTGTGTTTCAGAGGGTGTAAGTATATCGGTTTCAGATAACTCTCATGCGCCAATTCAGTATTCGGTAATAAATGGCGGACATTATTGTTCAGACGGTGATGGTATGCCTGTAGGTCTATCTAAGTCTGAGACAGGCTTTACCTATACATTATTCAGGAACGGTGAATCTACAGGTATTTCACTTCCTGGTACAGGTAATGAGCTTAAATTTGGTAAACAAACAGCCGCAGGAAGATATACGGCAAAGGCTGAGAATGCTACAACAGGTTGTTCTGCTGATATGCAAGGTTTTACAGATGTAGCCATAGACCCAAAACCAACAAACAATGCCGGCTCAACCCAAGAGGTTTGCAACACTACAGACTTTATACTTGCAGGTACCGCCACAGGTAGGGAATCCACTTGGACTATAAAGAGTTATGATGGCACAATTGCTCCTGTAATTACAAACGATAAGAGTCTTACATCTAAAGTTACAGGTGTTGAGTTGGGTAAAACAGCAGTCTTAACTCTTACTACAACTTCATTGTATGGTCAATGTACGCCTGCTACATCGGATGTCACTCTTAAAAACAATGATTGTACAAACCTTACACTTACAGTAACCGCTGATTCACCTATATGTGCAGGGGAAACTTCAAATTATAAAATTGAGGTGTATAACGGTTCTACTGTAAAGGCTACAGGTGTAACGGTAAGTTATAAAAAGCCAGGTGAGACAACGCCTTATAATTGGGTTATAGGTGATATTGCATCTGGAGATACAAAAACAAAGTCTGAACAATATACCCCTATTGCTACGTCCGCTTCCACTACAGTTGATGTCAGTGCATACGTAAGTGCGGTAAGTGGTAAAACCTACGCTTCTTACGAGGCTGCGGAAGCAAAAGATAATAAAGATATAGTAGTGAACGCATTGCCTACGATATCATATAAGGTATATAAGGGTTCTACGGAAGAGGAGATGTCATCACCTTATACAATAACTTGTACAGTCCAAAGTGCAAGGGTAGTGTTAAGTGGTGGTGCTACATATAAGTGGTCTGATAGTAATACTTCAGGAGAAAGAACATTTACAGATGCCGCAAACCTAACGGTTAAGTCTGTATCTGCAGAGGGTTGTGAAAGCAGTAGTTCTGAAACTATTGAAATAAGCAAGAATATTACGGATCCTACCGCTTCAATTACAGGAGATGATGTGATAGACTGTACAACAACAAGCGTAACCCTTACAGCGAACACGGACGCTGCAAATGCCACATACCTGTGGAGCACAGGAGCAACCACCGCCGCAATAGATGTAACGGAGGGCAATGACTACACGGTGACAGTAACCAACACAGACAACGGCTGTAGCAAGACATCAGAGGCGTTCACAGTAGATAAGGACGTTACCGAGCCAACCGCTTCAATTACAGGAGGCAGTGTGATAGACTGCACAACAACAAGTGTAACCCTTACAGCGAACACGGACGCCACCAACGCCACCTACCTGTGGAGCACAGGAGCTGCCATCAATCCAATAGAGGTGACAGATGGCGGTGATTACACGGTGACAGTAACCAACACAGACAACGGCTGTAGCAAGACATCGGAAGCGTTCACAGTAAGCAAGGATGTTACGGAGCCTACCGCTTCAATTACAGGTGGCAGTGTGATAGACTGTACAACAACAAGCGTAACCCTTACAGCGAACACGGAC
Organism: Paludibacteraceae bacterium; assembly: GCA_024405815.1. GTDB lineage: Bacteria > Bacteroidota > Bacteroidia > Bacteroidales > Paludibacteraceae > Enterocola. The sequence continues at coordinate 3,000 of JAKSNX010000117.1, forward strand.
GCCACCAACGTCACCTACCTGTGGAGCACAGGAGCTGCCATCAATCCAATAGAGGTGACAGATGGC
>JAKSNX010000118.1 GCA_024405815.1 Paludibacteraceae bacterium
GCTTTACGGTTACGTCCCCATTCTGTCCAATAACTCTTGTTCTCTGCCATCACGTAATAGCGATAAGAGAATTCTGTACAGTTCTTAAAGTCAACGGTGACAGACCATATTCCACCATCGGAATAGTTCATAGGTACTGCTTTGGAATAGGTGTTGGAACCAAGTTCCGGAGCAGAGCCTGAGATATACAAGGTCTCACCCCAAGCCGTGTTGTAATTGATTCTGAATGTTATTTTCATAGTTTTATAAGAATAATTTTACTGTTAGAACATATCTAATACAAAATTAACTGATTTTTTTTGAATTTACAAATATTATGGTCATTTGTTTTTAGCAGAATAACGTAACATCTGGTGTGTATAATCTTCTGTATAGTCTGGTTTTACGTCCTTTATTGTTCCGTCAGGATTCATAACAAGCCTATATATTGGATTTACAAATCCGCTGTAAGGGGCTATGTTAAGGTGCTTGTAACGTTCTGTAACTTCTTGATGGAAAGCCTTGTTTGGAACAATTCCATACATTTCAACTAAGTTTTTGCCTGCCTCATAATCACCCTCAGATTTGATTCTCTGAACCTCACTAAGTAAATCTCCAAATAAATGGCGTAGAGTGGCGTAATCGTATATCTCAAGATAGTGCTTACCGTCTTTCTTAATCCATTTAAGTGCGTTTGCCTTTTCTCCTTTCTCATATACCCACGATGCAATGAGTTGACGGTTACGCATGTGAGCCTCCTCAACCACTTCGCCAAGCGGTATTCTGCGTAATTGAGTCATCATTCCATTTAGAATATATTGATAATATGCAGTTTGGAATGCCGTAGAATCGGGTAATAAGCCTAATTCCACTAATTTAGGGTCTGCCATATAGTATAACCCGAACAAATCTGCACGAGCCTCTTCAAGTGTGGCTCCATAGCTTTTGAGTGCATCTTGCGATACGCCATCAAGCAGTTGTCCGCTACCATGACCAAGGCACTCGTGAAGGTCTGTATGCAGCACATCTGTAATGAACCCATATTTATAGTGTGCATTGCGGTCTGCATCGTGCAGGTAGAACTCCTCTGCAAAACCGTTCCCTTTTGCCGCTTCATCGTAGGCATCCATAATGTTCTCTATGGTAACAGATTTGGAACCATACACCTGGCGTATCCAATTAGCGTTTGGCAGGTTTATGCCTATAGGTGTGGCAGGGTAGCAGTCTCCGGCAAGGAATGCGTTTGTAATAACTTTTGCAGATACTCCTTTAACCTCTTTTTTCTTAAAACGATTGTCAACAGGTGAGTTGTCTTCAAACCATTGAGCATTGGAACTTATTGTTTCTGTGCGTTTTGTGGCTTCTTCGTTTCTGAAATTGACTATTGACTCCCAACTTGCTTTAAGTCCTAACGCATCGCCGTAGGTCTCTATAAAACCATTTACAAAATCCACTTTTGATGCAGTGTCTTTAACCCAAGCTATTGAATACTCATCAAATGTCTTTAGGTTTCCTGTGGTGTAGAATTCTACAAGCAGGTCTATTATACGCTTTTGGGTATCATTATCAGCATATTTGCGTGCGTCTTTAAGGTGTGCTATAATGCGTTTTATATAATCTCCGTATAGTCCGTCCGCTTTCCATACGTTCTCTGATATGTTACCATTGTCATCTTTCTCTAATCTGGAGTTCATTCCGTATGATATAGGGCTTTTATCTGTGGAATCTGTCATTGCGGCATAAAAATCTTCAGCCTCTTTTTGTGTTACACCACTATAGTAATTATTTGCTGATGAGGCTATTACATCTACAGAACTGTCAAGATTAACTCTTTTGGCATAAATAGTAGGATTAAACATTGCCTCTTTGATTTCTATTTCGCAACTTAGTCCACATGCACTTAACAATTCATTGAAATAGTCTTGTGAAAACCCTGGTATAATCTTGTTTGTAGAGTAGTGGTGGTGTATTCCGTTAGAGAACCATACACGTTTAAGGTAAATCTCAAATTCCTTGAAATCGGGTGTGGCTCTGTCTCCTTTGTAGTTCTGGTAGATGTTTTCAAGAATATCCCTGATTTGTAGATTAAACTTGAAATTTTGGTCAAACAGAATATCACGACCCTCTTCAGCCGCCTTTGTAAGGTGATATATGTATAGTTTTTGGTTTAGTGTCAGTTTCTCAAACCCAGGTACTTTGTACCTTAAAATCTGCAAATCTGCAAAACGGTCTATTACGTAATTAAAGGTTGTGTCCATCTTCTCTTGTTTCTCTATTGTTTGTTTTTTACATCTATATCCTGAATCAGACGCCAATATTTTTTTTTTGGACTTCAGTGCATCGTAACTGAAGTCTGGTCCGTAGTATTGGAAAAGTCCTTTCATATTTGGATTTTCGGGGCTTAAATGGTCAAACACAAATTGTTTGGAATGTTCATCGTAGGTGATTGACATAACCGCCTTGGCACTATACTCAAATACCGCCCGGCTCTGCGGCTTTTTGTCAAGTAAAAATATGTCGTCTCCAAAAACCACATCTTTTTTAGTAATGGTTACAGGCTCAATAAACTTAACTCTGCTTATATCCCGATATGTCTGATAACCTAATAAAAGATATCCTTTTTTTATTGCGAATGCTTTATAATACAAACCACCATACCAATTATTCGCATTGTATTTGCCGATATTTATAGGTTTTGTGGCTTTAGGGCAGTAAAGTTTGTGGACAAATGGTTTGGTCTTCTTGTTTTTCTTATAAATAAAGTATGTGTAATACTCAAAACTGCCGTCATCTTTACGGTTGTTCCAAGATACAATTCTAAGTTTGCCGTCATCACTTAATATAGAGCCTATATTGTTAAACTGTGTTAAATCAGCGGTGAACGGGTCACTATTACTAAAGACTGAGTCCACCTTCAGTTCAGTCTTATCAGCCCAAACACTCAAACTGATAAGCGATAATGCTAAAAGGAATAACTTTTTCATATAGATATTAAAATATTTATTTATTTTATTTTATTGATTTATACTATGGAACACCATCAGGGCTCCCGCACAAAACGCTCCCA
>JAKSNX010000119.1 GCA_024405815.1 Paludibacteraceae bacterium
TTAAATAAATATCAACTGAGTTATAATAAATATAGGTAGAAGCACTACAAGAGAGAACTTAATCATATAGCCAAAGAAAGAAGGCATATCAATCTTGTTCTGCTCCGCTATGGACTTGACCATAAAGTTAGGACCATTGCCAATGTAAGTCATTGAACCAAAGAATACTGCACCCATAGATATGGCTTTAAGGTACTCATCGTTGGCAAGACCTGCGGCAATGTCAGAAACATGACCGGCACCCACAGCCATTGAGTTGAATACCATAGCGGTAGGGGCGTTATCAAGGAATGAACTGAGCAAACCTGTGCTATAAACATACTGCCATGGAGCCTTAATGACCTCTGCAATGGCGGCACTTACAGACTCGCTGCCAAGATAAAGCAATGCAGGAGCCATAGTTGCAAAAATACCTACAAATACACAGGCAACCTCAAGAATCGGGGTCCAAGAGTAATTGTTATCTGTTCTAATCTGTTTCTTAGTAGTGAACCAAGAACCCAAAATAATAAGAATGAATACCCACTCTCTCAGCAGTTTAAGATACCAAGGAGCGTCTGTAGCACCCATTGCAGGAATGTATGTTGAGTTAATGAACATAGTGCTGGCAATTACACAGAGTAGCCAGAATATGTTAATATATCCCCTGACGCTCATCTTCTCATAATTCTTTTCATCTGCCTCAAGGCAACATTTAGGCTCTTTCTTATAATAATAGGTGTCAACTATAAAATAGACAATCAGAAGTAGCAGACCTGTTACAAGCCACTCTCCAATCATATTCTGCATCCACCATGCAAATGGAGCACCCTTTTGGAATAGTAGGAATAGCGGTGGGTCACCAAGAGGGGAGAGCAGACCGCCACAGTTTGCAACTATCGCTATAAAGAACAACATGGTGTGAGTCTTATACTTACGCTCAGAAATGTTTTTCATTATAGGTCTAATCATAAGCATTGCGGCACCTGTGGTACCCATAAATGAAGCCAAAGCCCAACCCACAGCCATAATGCCTGTGTTTATAATAGGCTTAGCCTTCAAATCACCTCTAATGTTTATACCTCCTGTTGTAGTGAACAGTGCCATCAGCAACAGAATAAAAGGAATGTAATCATACACTACGGTGTGTAGGAACTCATGACCGCCACCATTGCAGCACATCCAAATGCCTACAGGCACACCTAAAATTAAAGACACATACAACTTGTGCAAGTTGCTTTCCCACCATTCGCCTGCCTTTGGCATCAGTGGAATAACAGCAATGCATAGCAGCATCACTGCAAACGGAATTAACATCCAACCTGGAATACTCATAATATAAAAAAATTAAAAATTTTTTAATTGAAAATTGGACATCAGTCCAATTTCAGCACTTCCATAAACGCCTTCTGCGGCACTTCTACGGTACCAATCTGCTTCATTCGTTTCTTGCCTCGCTTCTGTTTTTCAAGCAGTTTGCGTTTTCGGGTAACATCGCCGCCATAACATTTGGCTGTAACATCTTTACGCACAGGCTTAATGGTTTCACGAGCAATAATTTTAGCCCCGATGGCAGCCTGAATAGCAATCTCAAACTGCTGACGCGGAATAAGTTCCTTTAGTTTCTCACACATACGTCTGCCTATTGTAACAGCGTTGTCAGCGTGTGTCAATGATGACAACGCATCTACACTCTCACCGTTAAGCAGAATGTCAAGCTTAACAAGTTTAGACGGACGGAACCCATTTATATGATAGTCAAACGATGCGTAACCCTTTGATATAGACTTTAGTTTGTCATAAAAATCAAACACAATCTCACCCATAGGCATATCGTATAGCAGCTCAATCCTGCCAGCCGATATATACTCCTGCTTAACAAGCTCTCCACGCTTTCCAAGACACAGGGTCATAATAGCACCAATGAAATCTGTTTTTGTAATAATGGAAGCCCTTATATAAGGCTCCTCTATGTGGTCAATAAGGGTAGGGTCTGGCATACCCGATGGGTTATGAACATCAAGAACCTCACCTTGCTTAGTATAGATTTTGTATTGGACGTTAGGAATAGTTGTAATAACGTCCATATTAAACTCACGGTCAAGCCTCTCTTGTACTATCTCCATGTGGAGCATTCCAAGAAATCCGCAACGGAAACCAAACCCTAACGCGGCACTTGACTCATGTACAAAGGTAAGTGCGGCATCGTTAAGTTGGAGTTTTTCCATAGAAGAGCGTAAATCCTCATAATCTTCAGAATCTATAGGATACACGCCTGCGAATACCATAGGTTTAACCTCTTGAAAACCATCAATCGCACTTTTACAACCGCCCTCTACGTGTGTAATTGTATCGCCCACACGCACCTCTTTTGCTGTCTTAATACCAGATATAATGTAACCCACATCTCCGCACTTCAACTCTTTTTTAGGCTCCATATCAAGTTTAAGAACTCCGATTTCATCGGCATAATACTGCTTGCCGGTATTTACAAACTTAACCAAATCACCTGTATGAATAGTTCCGTTCACAATTTTCATATAGGTTATAATGCCACGGAAAGAATTGAAAACGGAATCAAAAATAAGGCATTGAAGTGGAGCATCGGGGTCACCAGTAGGGGCTGGAATACGCTCCACAATGGCATCAAGAATCTCCTTTACTCCCATACCTGTCTTGCCGCTTGCCTTAATAATCTCCTCAGGCTTGCAGCCTAAAAGTTCCACAATCTGGTCTTCAACCTCATCAGGCATGGCACTGTCCATATCCATCTTGTTCATAACAGGAATAACCTCAAGGTCATTCTCTATAGCCATATATAGGTTTGAAATAGTCTGAGCCTGAATGCCTTGCGTGGCATCTACTATAAGCAATGCCCCCTCACAAGCCGCTATTGAACGTGATACCTCATAACTGAAATCCACGTGTCCCGGAGTGTCTATAAGGTTTAGTTTGTATGTTTCCCCATTGTAATTGTAGTCCATTTGGATGGCATGGCTCTTTATGGTTATGCCACGCTCACGCTCCAAGTCCATATCGTCAAGCACCTGTTCCTGCATATC
>JAKSNX010000012.1 GCA_024405815.1 Paludibacteraceae bacterium
AATTATAAATTTTATCAATTAAGTCAGTTCTGCCAATCTCTTTAAGTTTCCGTATAATATTACGTCTCTCTTCGGGTTTGTACCAAAAGAAAAAGCTTCTCTGCTCCTTTTTCTGCTCAATACTCCTTGCACATTTGACTTTCTCCATAGTATAAGGATTAAAACCGGTGTAATACATCTCTGTAGAGAGCGTCATAGGGGTGGGTGTAAAATCTTGCACCTGCTCCAAACGAAAGTTCATATTTTTAGTAATGGCTGCCATTTCTGCCATATCCGCCGCTGTGCAACCTGGGTGGCTTGAAATGAAATAGGGTATAAGCTGCTCTTTTAGAGCATATTTTGCATTGATTTTATTAAATAAAGAGTCAAATTGAACAAAATTTTCAAAACTTGGCTTTCTCATTAAATTCAATACATTTCCCGATGTATGCTCAGGAGCCACTTTCAGCCTTCCCGATACGTGAAACCTTAAAACCTCCTCTATATACGCCTCAGTGGCAAGGTCATAGCGTATTCCGCTGCCTATAGTAGCCTTTTTAATTCCCTCTGTATTACGCACCATACGGTATAAATCTATAAGAGCAGAGTGGTCTCTACTCATATTTGGACATATTTTTGGGTGTAGGCACGATGGCTTATCGCATCTCTTGCAGGCATCTTGATTTTTACCTGTAAGGTTGTACATATTAGCTGACGGGCCACCTAAATCACTTATATAACCCTTAAAATCAGTATTTTGCAAAATCTTATTCACCTCTCTCATTATAGATTCCACAGAGCGTGAAACTATAAACTTACCCTGATGGGCAGATATGGTGCAGAACGAGCAACCCCCAAAACAACCACGATGTATTGTTATGGAGTATTTTATCATATCGTAGGCTGGAATCCTCTTTCCTTTATATCTATGATGAGGAAGCCTTGTATATGGCAAATCGTAGATATAGTCCAACTCCTCTGTGGTGATGGGTGGATAGGCAGGGTTGCATATAACCATCTTGTCGTCAACCTTTTGACCCAACACCGCAGATGGTGCGTATTTATTGCTTTCGGTCTCAAATATCTTAAAGTTTTGTGCCTCGGCACGCTTGCTTTCAAGGCATTGCTCATGTGATGCTAATTCTATATCAACTGCCTTAATATCACTTAAATATGCGGTTTGATTTAAATCTTTTATAGAATAGAAATTCTCACCATTTTTTAGTCTGCGTACCAACTCTTGAAGTGGCTTTTCTCCCATACCGCAGATAAGTAAATCAGCACCCGATGTAACCAAAATACTCTTACGCAAAGCATCGTCCCAATAGTCGTAATGGGTGAATCTACGCTGTGATGCCTCTATGCCACCTATTACAATGGGTACATCGGGGTATAGGTCTTTAAGAATCTTACAATATACATCAGTAGCTCTATCGGGGCGGAAACCTGCTTTGCCATCAATGGAGTAGGCATCATCGCTACGCAGACGTTTGGCGGCAGTATAGTGGTTCACCATAGAGTCCATTGCCCCTGCAGTAACTGCAAAAAACATTTTAGGAGCCCCTAATTTGCGGAAATCACGCAAATCATCACGCCAATTTGGTTGAGGAACCACAGCCACCCTTAAACCTTCTGCTTCCATAACCCGTGCAATAACAGCGGCGCCAAAAGCGGGGTGGTCTATATAGGCGTCACCTGTAAAAACAATGACATCTATATAGTCCCAACCAAGGGCGGAGACTTCTTTTGATGTGGTGGGCAGGAAGGACATAAGAATGTATGATGTATGATGTATGATGTTGAAATATTACTTAACTATTTGATAAACACACTTTTGTATTTTTTATCGTCTGAAAGGAATTCTATGGCAGCCTTAATGTCTTTATCGTGCTTGATAGAGTAGTATTCCATACCGTCTTCATAGTAGTACCGTGATATTACATCTGATGTCAATGCTTTCATAACCTCATCTTTTGCAGAATCCATCTCGGCACTGATATTATGCTCTAAAGCATGCTCAAGACTGTCAAACAAAGCCTTGTTAGGTTCATATACACCCTCATATTTGGCTGCATCAAGCAAGTCTGTAAACATATCCTTGGTAGAGACCTTGTATGTAAACTTACTGTCTAATACAAATTTCTTAAAATCATCAAAATCTGCATCTGTAAGCTCAAATTCTTTATACGGGGCTATAGTTTTATGGTTATAGTAGTATTTTGTAGCCCATTCAAAAGTCTTGTGCTCATAAACCAAATTGTATGTTATTACCTTTCCGCTATCTGATTTTAGTTTGACATCGGGCATAATGCCACGTCCGTCACGAACAGACCTACCGCCTTTAGTCTTAAACTCATGTGTCAGAGAATCGGGTATTTCCGCATTTTTCTCGCCGTCTTTTACTGTGTAATTTATTTTTTGAATGCATCTGCCGCTTGGAGTGTAGTATTTGGCTATGGTAACTTTAAGTTTGCCGCCGTATGGTAAAGCAGCGGTGGTCTGTACCAAACCTTTTCCGTATGTGCGTTGTCCCATAATTACAGCCCTGTCCTCATCTTGTAAAGCACCGCTTACAATCTCGCTTGCACTTGCACTACCTTCGTTTACAAGTACAACTAAAGGTATTTCAGTGTCAACAGGCTGATATGCAGTCTTATATACAGTGCCAGTCTTGCCTCCTTTTACTTTAGTGGATACCACAGTTCTCCCTTTAGGAATAAACAGATTACAAATATTTACTGCTTCAGAAACAATGCCTCCAGGGTTGCCTCTTAGGTCAAGTATTAGAGACTTGATTCCTTGCTTTTTCAAATCCAAGAACGCTTTTTTTACCTCATCGCCACTTTTATCATAGAAAGATGAGAGACGTATAAGCCCTATGCTATCTGCTACCAATCCGCTGAATGTTACAGGGTTAAGTGAAATTTTATCTCTAACTATTGTTATAGATATCGGTTTCTTTTCTCCGTATCTTTTAACCTTTACCTGTGCAGAGGTTCCAGGTACGCCTTTAAGTGCGGCACTTGCATCGCTTGGCATTTTTTTAATCATAGTTTTGTCATCAATGCTTAAAATAATGTCGCCGGCAATAAGCCCGTATTTCTGAGCAGGTCTGCCACTATATATCTGACTTACTATAATGCTGTCTCCTTTTACTCCAATCAATGCCCCGATGCCACCATACTCACCAGTTGTCATTAGTTTAAAATCTTTCTCTTTGTCCTCAGGAATATAAGTGGTGTAGGGGTCTAACTTGTTTAACATACCGTTAATACCTGCCACTACAATTTTTTCTACAGGTATGGTGTCCACATAATTTATATATAATTCCTTAAAAAGAGAGTTGAATATATCCAGATTCTTGGATACGTCCTCAAGCGGTTCTGTTACTGTTTGCTCTTTAGAAGCGTAAACAGATATTGATAGAGTGGCTGCAACCAATAAATATAAAATACGTTTCATCTGTTTGATTTTTAATTATTTATGACTAAAAAAAAGAAAAGTCCGAAACCCTTATGCGGATTCCGGACTTCTGCGCTCCCTCTTGGACTTGAACCAAGGACCCTCTGATTAACAGTCAGATGCTCTAACCGACTGAGCTAAGGAAGCATTTGCCCTTTTTCAAAAAAGCGTTGCAAAGGTAATACTTAAAAAAGTATTATGCAAGTTTTTTTTATTGTTTTTTAAGAAAAAATCACTCTTTTGATTCTTCCTCTTTAGGGGCGAATTCCGTGATACCGCTGCCAATTAGTATGTTATACCATATTATGACCTTTTTTATGTCACTATTGTGTACACGCTCACGGTCAAATGACGGTAAAACTGTGGCAAACCATTTTTGTAAGTCAGCAGATGAGGCTGTCTTAACATCTAAGGTAACCTCTTTACCCTGAGACACTTTTTTTACAGATTCAAACACTTTATACAGAGGAATATCCTCATCATCTGTAAACATAGATATATCCTTTAGGGATATCACTCTGTCATTAGAGTATGCGGGGAAACGTTTTTTATCTGCAAGAGACTCTACAATAATCATACTCTTATTGCCTGAAATCATCTTGTACAACCCGCTTTTGCCTGAAATGGCTAAAATTTTTGAAAGCATAATATAAATTTTTTATTCGTTTTACTCATAAAAAAGGGTCAAGGGACAAGGGTCAGGGGACAAGGGACAAATTTATTTATTTTTTGCTCCTGCCGCCAATGCTTTTAAGTTTAATTCCACAACTTCCTGTCCTTTGCGTGCAAATATTGATTTTATGGCATCTTCAATATAACTTGCAGGTATGCCCAGATAAGGTAGGGCGGCACCCAAAAGCACTATATTGGAGCATCGGGTATTGCCAACCTCTCTTGCAATAGCCTCTACATCAATAAGTACGCTGTTTTTTATCTTTTTAACCTCATTTAACACATCGCCGTCTTCAGGATAATTAGGTATGTTCTTAAACGGAGTGCTGCTTGTTACAATCCAACCATTATCACTAAGATATGGCAGATAACGCAACGCTTCCATAGGCTCAAGCGATAGTATAAGGTCGCATTTTTTTAGTGGAATAAGGTCTGATGAGATAGGGGTGTCTGATATACGCAAATTACTCTGTACATCACCTCCACGTTGGCTCATACCGTGAACCTCAGACTGTTTCATATAAAGATTGTTCTTTAAGGCAGCCTCGCCTATAACTGTGGCTATTGACAGAATTCCCTGTCCGCCCACACCAGAAAGTATTATATCTGTCTTTATCATTTTTTCTTGCGTTTTAATGTTTGTAAGCACTCACGGCGTGGTATAATTACCGAAACGCCCTTATAATCAATCTCTTCCTTAATAACACTTATCATCTCATCGTAGTTCTTTTTTAGAGGTACAAGTACACGTATATGCTCTTTCTTTACCCCGATGCCGGCACATATATCCTCTAACTTGCCTGTGCCTGCAGAGTCCTGACCGCCTGTCATGGCAGTAGTAAGGTTATCTGAAATAACTACAGTGATGTTAGTGTTCTCATTTACTGCATCAAGCAATCCTGTAATGCCTGAGTGGGTGAATGTGCTATCCCCGATAACTGCAACAGCAGGGAATACACCTGCATCGGCGGCACCTTTAGCCATAGTGATTGAAGCACCCATATCAAGGCAAGAGTTAATGGCTCCGTATGGAGGCAATGCCCCTAATGTGTAGCAGCCTATATCGCCAAATACTTTAGCATCGGGATATTGTTTTATAACAGCATTAAGAGCCTCATACATATCTCTATGACCACAACCTTGGCAAAGTGCGGGTGGACGCATTCTAACTATCTCAGGAATTACCACAGGCTCAGCCTTCTTACCCGATAAAGCCGCCTTAACGCTATCTGGATTAAGTTCACCTTGACGAGGTAGGGTGCCGTCCAACTTTCCGTTAATGGTAAGATTTTTTCCAAGGAAACCTTTAAGCATTTCCTCTACAATAGGGTAACCTTCCTCTATTACAAGAATGCTCTCGCATTCATTCATAATCTTCTCAATTTGTTTTTTAGGAAGAGGGTATTGACCAATCTTAAGAATAGGTGAACCATTTATTAGTTCCTTATTCTCCATAAGGTAATTGTAGGTTACGCCACAGGCTATTATACCTCTTTTCTTGTTGTCACCATCGTAATATGTATTGAATGGTGAATTTTCTGAACTTTCTACAAACGATGCTTGCGAAGATAGTAATTCTGCATAGTTTCTTCTGGCAATCGCAGGTAGTAATACAAACTTTTTAGGGTCACTTGGGAAACTTGTAGTATTCTGTGGCTTCATCTCCTTACGTACAACTCCGGAGCGAGAGTGAGCAAGCCTTGTGGTTATTCTAAGCAGTATAGGTCTGCCAAGTTTTTCCGACATCTCAAATCCGTAGTAAGCCATATCGTATGCCTCCTGTTGGTTTGATGGTTCCAAAATTGGAATCAAGGCAAATTTGGCATAGTTTCTTGAATCCTGCTCATTCTGTGAAGAGTGCATTGAAGGGTCATCGGCAGACAGTACCAGTACGCCGCCGTTAACGCCCGTGATGGCTGAGTTCATAAATGGGTCTGCCGCCACATTAAGCCCCACATGTTTCATACAAACCATAGCACGTTTCCCTGCAAAAGACATTCCTATGGCAGATTCCATAGCAGTCTTCTCATTTGCACTCCAACGAGAGTGTATGCCACGTGCCTTGGCATCACTGTTAAGTTGGATAAATTCTGTAATCTCTGTACTTGGAGTTCCAGGGTAGGCATACACGCCTGAAAGTCCGCCGTCAATGGCTCCAAGAGCAATCGCCTCATCGGCAAGTAACAACAATTTCTGCATTTTTTTCTTATTTTTGTTAAAACGGTTCAGAGTCATCTGGCTTGAGCGTGTTGTCGTAATCTGATGTATCGTTCTTATTATCAGCACTTAACAGTCCATGATACTCTGAAGACATCTCTCCATTTTTTAAGTTGTCAAATTTAATCAATTTTTTTGTAAATCGCAACCAAATATCATCAATACTTCCGCTACGGTGTTTTGCTATTATAACCATAGCCAGTCCACGTAGGTCATTTCCTTGTTTATCCTGTGTCAGATGGTAATATTCAGGGCGGTGAAGCATAATTACAACGTCGGCATCTTGCTCTATGGCACCCGATTCACGCAAGTCTGCAAGTTGGGGGCGTTTGTCATCACTGTTTCTTGACTCAACACCACGGTTAAGCTGAGCCAATGCAATAACAGGTATTTGCAATTCCTTTGCAAGTGCCTTTAGACTTCTGGATACAAAACTAACCTCCTGTTCACGAGAGCCGTTTTTAATGGTAGCGTTCACAAGTTGCAGATAATCAATGATTATACAATCAAGATTCTCTGTTCGTTTAAGTTTTCTTGCCTTGCTGCACAGTTCAAATATGGATAGTCCAGGGGTGTCATCTATAAACAGTTTGGCGTTAGACAGCAGTTCCGCTTTTTTGCTCAATATCTCCCATTCGTATGGTGCCAGATTACCTTTCTTAATTTTTTCACCCTCAATCTCACTTACATTTACAAGCAATCGGGTAGTAAGCTCTGTGGTGGACATCTCAAGAGAGAACACGCATACACGCTTACCATAATCTACAGCCATGTTTTTGGCCATAGATAGTGCAAATGCAGTCTTTCCCATTGCGGGACGTGCAGCCACTACATTAAGAGTGCCAGGCTGCCAACCATAAATAATATCATCAAGTTTATGGAAACCGCTTGGAACACCTGTATAGTTACCTTTGTTTACTCCGGCAAGTTGTATTTTATCTATTACGTCCTTAATAACCTCATTAACCTGAACAGCATCTTGACGCACATTTGTTTGAGTAACCTCAAATACTTTACGTTCTGTGTCGGAAATCAATTCCTTAACATCTGTTTGGGTATCGTATGCTTGTGTCTGGATTTCAGTTGATACGCGTATAAGCTCCCTTGCCAAGTATTTCTGTGCCACAATCTCTGCATACGACTCTATATTTACAGCCGATGAAATCTTGTCTGACAACTCTGCCAAAGCAAGTTTCCCACCTATTTTCTCCAGATTGCCATCTTTCTGAAGTTGGTCTCCAACTGTAAGATAATCAATAGGTTTATGGTCGTTTGCCAACTTAAACATAGCTTCAAAGATGTGCTGGTTACGCTCATCGTAGAAGTACTCTTTTTTTAGTATTGCAGCCACCTCATAGAACGCCGATGGCTCTATAAGCAACCCCCCGATTACCGCCTCCTCACAATCAAGTGCTTGTGGTGGTACTTTTGCCATATCTACCGCCGATACCTGCTTCTTTCTCTTTTGCGGTGTCTTTTTTTCTTGTTCTGCCTCCATAATAAATACAAAATTGAATGCAAAAGTAGTGAATATATTTTTTTTACTATTCTTTTGATTAATACAGATATGAACAAATAATTAACAATTATTATGGTTTTTGTAGATAGTACCTTTTGTAGGGCTCTGCCCCTCTGTGAATGGGCAGAGTCCCTCCCATTCGTGGTCTGTGACCACTTTGGGTCCCTCCCGTGCACGTGCCCACGGGTAGGAACGCCTACTTAAAGGTACTATCTACCAAAAACTAATAAACATCACTTACTGTAAATAATTGAAATTTTTATTATCTTTGTACTTATGAAAATAACGGCTAATGCAAAAATCAACATCGGGTTAAATGTGGTAGGCAAAAGGGCGGACGGCTATCACAATCTTGAAACCATATTCTATCCTGTATCTATGTGCGATATTATAGAGATAGAACTTAGCCCCGATGCTGAGACACACCTTATTAATATAGGTATAGCAGTAGATTCCAATCCGCAAGACAACCTTATTATTAAGGCTTACAATTTGCTTAAACAAGATTTTGACATTCCACCAGTGAGCATAACCCTTGATAAGCGTATTCCATTTGGGGCAGGACTTGGCGGTGGAAGTTCAGATGCCGCAAATACACTCAAAGCATTGAATCAAATGTTCTCTTTAGGTTTATCTGATTTGGAATTAGAGTGTTATGCCGTTAAGTTAGGTGCAGATTGTCCGTTCTTTATTAAGAACAAGCCTGTATTTGCTACAGGTATTGGCAATGAGTTTACACCAATAGACCTTGATTTGTCAGCCTACAGAATTGAAATAATAAAACCAAATGTAAGCGTAAGCACCGCTATGGCATACAAAGGTGTTACGCCAAAACCATCCACATTCAACTTATTGGAACTCCCAAAATTACCAATAGAAGAGTGGAGAAGTGTAGTAAAAAATGATTTTGAGACCTCAGTATTCCCTAAATTCCCTGAAATAGAGGCACTAAAACAAGACTTTTACAATAGGGGAGCTCTCTACGCCTCCATGTCAGGCAGTGGTTCCGCTGTGTTTGGAATATATAAAAGGTAACCTCTATTTGGTGGTATATTACCACCTTTTAGAGGTAAATACGAATTGCAAACACATTGCATTTGCAATTTAAGCCAAAAATAATAAGATTTTTGGCTTAAATTAAGATTTTTATATGCGTTTCAGCCAAAAATAAATTAAAAAGTGCAAACCAAACGCACTATGGAAAAATCTGCTGAAATATTTGCTAAAAATCTAAAAAAATAATATCTTTGTAGATGCAATCCTACATCCGATGGATGTCTGTTTTGGACAAAGGGTGGGGTTGCAGACATATAAAAGGCGTTTATTGACGCTTTGTTCTGACGTATCAAAACTTCGCAACTTTTGAAAAGCAAATCAGAACTTAGCAACGATAGATGCCTGCGGGATGTAAGTATGCTGTATCGGGTGTTGTTTGCCCCGATGTCAAACTTATATCGGCGTGGGCTTCGCGTTGTCTGTTCTATTTGCTAGGCAATGCGAAGGCCTTGATACGTGGAACGGCAACAGTCGGGTTCCACGCTTTTTTTATGTCTATTTTTCTGGTCATTTTAAGTGAAGCGTAGCGTAACCAAATATCTCATAATATATAAAAACAATAGTATATGAAAAAACTAATTTACATTGCAATGTTTCTGCTGCTTCCAATAGCGGTGATGGCAGAAACAGAGAATCTGATTACAATCAGTTCCAACGGGGTGCGTAAGACGTACCTGCTTAGTGCTTGGAAAAATGTTACAGTAAACAAGCAGAGTGTTACACCGCAGTTCAATGTTTCATTTAATGACGGCACTGCAACAGCAACAAGTATTAAATCTGTTCTTTTTAGTACAGAGAAAGAGCCTGAACCTGCTCCAGAGGAAGTTGTAATTGAAACAACTGAGAGTTCCGCAGTGTTCACATGGCCTACTATAGAGGGCGTAGCGTCATATCAATTGATAATATACAAAGATGAGGCTTGTACCGAGCGTGTATGCACGCTTACTTTCAATTCTAACGGACAACTTGTAAATATAGACTTTAGCACTGACGGTTCAGAGTCCAAATTGAAGAGTGCTCTTGCATCTATATTTTTCACTGTAACAGGCCTTACAAAAGGCAGCGAATATCAATACACACTTGGAGCGTACAATTCATTTGGAGAAGAGATTAGCAGTGAATCAGGCTCATTCAGTACAAAATCAGAGGTCTCAGCAAATGGAACAAATGCACAACTTCCACAGATTTACTCTGTTGGCAAAACAATAGTTGTTGATTGCCCTACAACTGAAAATATAACATTCCACACCCTTGGTGGTGATGCCCTTGGAGAATGCGTTGTTGCAGAACATTGTGAGTGTACGGTAACATTACCGGGTGTATATGTGGTTGAAGCAGGAACTTACAGACAAAAGATTTTGGTAAAATAAAATTATTAACCTCGTCATTCTGAGCGTTAGCGAAGAATCTCATAATGTATTTAGAATATGAAAAAATACTTAATAGCATTAGCAGCAATAATATCAGCAATCATAGTCATTGCACAATCTCAAATTTGGGTGTATCAAAGTGACGGCACACGTTATAGTTATGATTATAGTATGTTTGACAGTTTGTCAAGAGTAACACCTGGCACACTTGCACTGTCTCAGTCAGAACGCACAATTCCGTATGAGGGAGAGACATTCAATCTTGCAATATACGCAAGCCAGCCTTGGAAAGCGACAGTATCAGACGCTAAGCGTGTGAGCCTAAGTAAGATGCAAGGAGATGGGAACGATGATATTTCTGTAAAAGTGAGTGTAAACAAACAATCAGAGAAAGCATACAGCACCATAACTTTCCAATTGGCTGATGGAACCAAAAACTCTATAACTCTCATAGCAGAGGAGTGGGAAGATAAATTAACCATAAATCCGTTTTCAAAACCATTTACCCCTGTGGGTGGAACATTCAAGATGGGGATTTCATCTAACACAGACTGGAAAGTAAGTGCAAGTGAGCCTTGGGTTACATTTGACAAAACTTCAGGTACACTTAATGATAGTATAAAAATAACAGTTGGTAAGGGCGATACGGATGCGGCAATAGCAACAATTACCGTTACAACAACAAACGGCAAAACCGCACATTGTATTGTTTACCATGAGGAAGACAGAGTCTCTGTTAATCCGTATTCCAAAACATTTCCACCAGCGGGAGGTACATATAAGATAGGTGTAACATCTAATACCGATTGGACGGTAAATGCAAGTGAGTCTTGGGTTACATTTGACAAAACTAATGGCACACTTAATGATAGTATAAAGGTAATTGTGGCAAAGAGTGACAAGGTTGAACCAACTAAAGCAACAATAACTGTGACTACATCAAATGGCAAAACTGCAAAATGTAGAGTAACACGGGAGGGTGACAGAATTTCAGTTAGCCCTGCAACTAAGGAAATTAGGTTTGAGGGAGGAAGTTTTGATGTGTCGGTTACATCAAATACAGAATGGACAGCATCAAGTAATAAGAGTTGGGCTACATTATCAATAGAGCAAGGAACTGGTGATGCGTCAATTGTTATAAATATTGCTTCTGGTATAGACAAATCAAAAGCCGATACCGCTATTGTAACCTACACAACATCCCTTGGTAAATCAGCAGCTCTCAAAATCTTCCGAGCAGGATATACAGGCAAAGGAGACGATGTAACAGACATTAATGGAAGGAGTTATCCTACAGTTTGGATAGGTGGTCAGAATTGGATGGCTGAAAATCTAAAGTGTGATAAATATGACACAGAGTCTGAGACGTACAACGCCTCTTGGCTTACAAACAACACCATTCCTACATCAAAGAGCGCAACATTCACCCCGTACTACACCGATGCGTCAGACAAGAGCAAGTGGAGTATTGAAAGTCAGGAATACGGAGTCAATCTCACAGACGCACAGGTAAAGAAATTGGGCTACCTCTACAACTGGGCTGCGGCTGTAGGTGTTGCGGACGGATATGATTACGGAACTAAACCGTTCAGTGGCAACCGTCAGGGCATCTGCCCCAACGGGTGGCATATTCCGTCAAAAGCGGAGTGGCTGACACTTCAAGACTATATAGAAAAGACAGACGGTAAGGGAACAGATACAGCGGGCAAACACCTGAAGACCACCTCCGGCTGGTATCAGAATGGCAACGGCTTGGACTCGTATGGTTTTGCGGCTCTGCCGGCAGGTAACTCCTCCTATGGAAGTAGCGTGATCTTTATCTTTGTTGGCATCGATACCTTTTTCTGGACGGCTACTCCATATGAGAGCACTAAACGCTACGCTCAAGGCTGGAACCTCGATTACGACGACCACTCGTACATCATCGACTGCGATAAGCTCCGCGGACAATCTGTGCGTTGTCTAAGGAATTAATACGGTGTAGTTATGATAATATTAAAAAAAATAGTGATTCAAAAAATATATTATTAATCTTTTAAAATCTTAAACAATTATGGCAATCTTATTTGTACAGTTTTTACATCCTGGTTCTGAACATATATCCAGTAAACAAGGTACTATATACCCTTGGAATAAAGGGAACCACAAGCGTAAGTTTATAGTAACATCAGGGCATTATGTTAATAGTTTAGAAGAACAAAATCCAATTAGAACAGATGAACTATATTTTTGGGGAGAGTGGGAACCAACATCTAAAATTATTGATGTTTACAAAAATGGTAGCAACATATTACCGCATTGCTCTCATTCACCTTTCCTTCAGGTTCAAAAGTCTGGGAATGTTGTTTGCCAAGGAATTAACACAGACCCATTTGTTTTTAATAATCATTTTTTGTATGGCTTGTGTCGACAAATGAAGTATAAAAGTTTGCGTACACTTGATTCCTCCAGCATTATATTATTTGGGTCAAATAAAAAATCTTCATTTGTTGTAGATACAGTTTTTGTAGTAAAAAAAGGGAAAATGAACTATTTGAATAAAGAGCCAATAGATTCAAATAACTGTTGTCAAACATCAATGTATCCACCATATTATGGGGCTATTATGGGGAATTATAAAATGCCGGATTCTTCAAAACTTACTATGTATGAAGGTGTTAATTTTTATGAACGTGAGCAATACCAAGGAATGTTCAGTTATGTTCCGTGTAAACTTGGTTGCAAAAATAGTGGTTTTGCAAGAGTTGAAATTACTAATAAGGAATTGAATAGTAAGATTAGTTCAAAAATCAAAAATAAGACTGGTTATAAATTGATTAGTGATAATTTAAATCAAGGCATTCGTAATACGCCTTTAAATAATCCTTCGTTAACACCTCAGATTGTGTGGGAATCTGTTACCGAAATAATATTAAGTAAAGGATATTATTTGGGATTTTGTTTAGATTATAAAATCAAAAATAGTGTTGGTATTCAAATATTTAATAAATCAAATAATTGTGGTTGTAAACCAAGTAACCATAATAAATCTTGTTAAATTAATTTACTATGAAAAAATTTGTTTTCCTGTTTTTCTTAATTAATATAGCCTTATTTTGTTTTGCAGGAGAGACTGTATGGGTGTATGAAAGTAATGGCGTACGTACGGCACATGACTTGTCAATGATTGACAGTCTTAGTTTTGTTACTCCCAAATGTGTGTCACTATCGCCTTCAGAGAAAAACCTGCCAAGTACCGGAGGAAGGTTTTCTCTTAACATAAATACAGACGGACCTTGGACAGCGACAGTCAGTGACCCAACAGCACTCATTCTCTCAAAAACGAGCGGCAAAGGGAATGAAACCATAAATGTTTCAGCATTTGCGAATACTGATAATAAACCCTATACAGAAACTGTTACAGTAGAACTGAACGATGGAACAAAAGCCCATCTTAAAGTTAATGTCTCTGTTGACGATGAATATGTATATTCGGATATACCAGATCCATATTGGCCACCATTTGTGAGTAAAATAATAGAAAAACAAGGTGGTACATTTGAAACTCAAGTATCATCAAATACATATTGGACCGCTCGATGTTCAGAATCATGGGTTCACATTTCACCATCATCTGGTAAATATGATGGCAAGGTGAAAGTAACAGTTGATTCAAATAAAGACGCTGATGATAAATATGCCACTATATACTTTGAGGCAATGGGTGGCACAAGTATTTCAAGAAGCATTGTTTGTGGCGACAGAATTTCTGTTTCTCCTACAACTAAGAAAATTAGGTTTGAGGGAGGAAGTTTTGACGTGGCGGTTACATCAAATACAGAATGGACAGCATCAAGTAATAAGAGTTGGGCTTCAGTATCAATAGAGCAGGGAACGGGGGATGCTTTATTTGTTATAAATGTTGCTTCTGGTGTTGACAAAGCAAAAGCCGATACCGCTATTGTAACCTGCACAACAACCCTTGGTAAATCAGCAGCTGTCACTATTTATCGTGCGGAATATACTGGAGCAGGTGAAAATGTAACAGACATAAATGGAAGTAGTTATTCAACAGTTTGGATAGGTGGACAGAACTGGATGGCTGAGAACTTAAGGTGCGATAAGTATGACACTGAGTCTGAGGCATACAACGCTTCTTGGCTCACAGACAACACCATTCCTACATCAGAGTGGTACACAGACACCCCATACTACACCGATGCATCAGACAAGAGCAAGTGGGATAAAGATTATGATTATTATGATAACCTCACTGACGCACAGGTAAAGAAGTTGGGTTACCTCTACAACTGGGCTGCGGCTGTAGGTGTTGCGGACGGATATGATTACGGAACTAAACCGTTCAGTGGCAACCGTCAGGGCATCTGCCCCAACGGGTGGCACGTGCCGTCAAGGGCTGAGTGGCAGACACTATATGATTACATATATAGTGACAAGAGCCTCACATCAAATGAGGTCGGCAAATATCTGAAGACAACCTCTGGTTGGTATGACGAGGGCGAGCCAGAAGAATACCCTCAAGGATTGGACAGTTACGGTTTTGCGGCTTTGCCGGCAGGCCACGGTTATGGAAGTAGCGTGAGCAGTGTTGGCGGCATTACCTTTTTCTGGACGGCTACTCCGGATGAGGTCCATAGTTACAGCGCTTACACTCGCCACCTTGATTACGACAATGACTACTTGGACGGCTGCGGCGACTATAAGGGCTACGGACAATCTGTACGTTGTCTAAAGGATTAATTTTATTATTATAAATTTTTATTTATTAAACTTAATATGTTAATAGCCTGTAGCATCTGCCACAGGCTATTTTTTATATGCGTTTCAGCCAAAAATAAATTAAAATAATGCTTTCCAATACTATTTCAGCATGATTTTCCAATAATATACTCCTTTGCACTCATAACTGGCAATTTGCTATATGAAAAATCCTTTACATTATTTGTTATAATGCAATCACAATCATTTTCTATAGCACAAAAGTATTGCAGTGCATCCTCAAAGTCCTTAGCACGCAATTCCAATGCCAAATAATATGACATCGAGCTCAAGGAGTCAACCATAAAACAGTCAGACAGCAATTTTAACTTATCATAAAGTGCATCTATTTTAAATGACTTCCTAAGAATGTATGCCATATTTGCCATAGTAAGGGTGGAAACATGAATATTACAATAATTACCCGATGATGAAAGTAATTTAAGGGCATCAGCACATCCTGGTCTGTTACAAACTATATCAATCAGAATATTGGTATCTACAAAAATATTTTTCATTTCTTCATCAAATAACTTAATCGTTCATCATTATTTATTTCTTCTTCAGAAAGGGTGACAGCACCAACCAATTCAGACAAATCCATTTGTTTTGTTGTTTTTTTTATAATGTGTGGTCCTGGAGTTCCTGTAAAATAGGGTGCACAAGGCTCGGCTGCCATATATTGACGGGTAGCATCTTTTGTAGCCAAACCAAAAGGAATACATTGGTTGTTAACCACTTGTGATAAAAATAATCTGATGGCGGAAGTTAAGTCCATACCAATGGAAGAAAGCACCTCTTCCGCTTCTTTTTTAAGAGAGGCATCCACTCTGGTTTGAATCATTGCTGTTTTGCTCATGTCTGTATAGTTTTGTATTGCAAATATAATACATATTTTTCTAACGACAAAATATTCTGCAACAATAAATTCAAAAAATACATTTGTTGATTATTCGCAATAAATACTTACATTTGCAGAAACAATCAGATTAAGTATATTTATGAAAAGTGTAGTAATAACAGAAAAGGCTCCTAAAGCCGTAGGTCCATATTCACAGGCAGTAGTAACAGAATCATTGATTTTTGTAAGCGGTCAGATTCCATTAGACCCTAAGACCGGCTTAATAGTGGAAGGAGATATAAAAGTGCAAACCAAACGTGCTATGGAAAATGTTATAGCCATACTTGAATCTGCCGATGCCACCATTGACAACGTAATTAAAGTTACAGTGTATCTTGCGGATATAAAAGACTTTACAGCCTTTAATGAAGTCTATGCCACATACTTTACCACTAATATGCCGGCACGCTCTTGCGTAGGCGTAGCCTCTCTTCCCAAAGGAGCGTTACTTGAGATTGATGTAATTGCTCAGAGATAAAAAGGTGGTAAGTCACCACCTTTAGTAAGAGAAATACGAATTGCGAACACATTGTGTTCTCAGATTTAATAGTGTTCGGATTTAGTTTGTAATATCGTTTTCATTGGTGTTAATTGACCATATTGCCCAATTATTGCACCATCACTGCACAATTTGCCCAAAAGAGGCATTACTGAATCATTCATGAGGCAATTGAGGCATTTATGATGCAATTACCTATGCTTGTAAAAAGCACCAGCACCATGTCCATAAATTGAAAAAAACTTTTTCTTTACTAATTCCGTCAAATCTCTGTTTGCTGTAGCCCTTGAACAAGCATTGATTTCCTGATACTCTTTATTGGTGATTTTTCCTTTCTCTTTCACATACATAACCGCTTTTATCTGACGAGGATTCAAACCTTTTGCTTGCAGGTTTTCTTCGTTGAACAAATCTTTGCGGAATACCACCCAAAAGCCCGAACTTTCGTAATAATAGAGCGGTTGGGGCAAACCAGCTGCCGCACATTGCTCATTCATTTTACGGATTCCTCGACCCCATGCTTCGATGTAGCCGATACGAAAGAATGCGTTAGAAATATCGGGATTGTGAGGAATGGAAGAATGCTTCTTCTGCAATGTGTCAATCGTCCAATTCTCAGGCAGATCGCCATAATTCCATATCATAATCTTGTCTTTATAAACACTGATTTGAATAGGTGTGGCACCAGTGTAATCTTTATGGGCAATGGCATTTAGTAGAGCCTCTCTAATGGCTTCTTTGGGATATTCAAAAGTTTCGATTCGATAAATATCATCGTAACTTATCATTGCCTTGATATACTTGGTGAAAAGCAGTTCCATAGTTTTTTCCACCTGCTCAAACAGATTGCCGTGTATCTCATCCTGAAAACGCAAGTCGCTATCTGATTCAAAGAATCCGATTTTGATGTATGCATTGGTTACAAACTTCTCGGGGTCGGGATGAAATAGCAAAACGGCAGCACGTTTCAGATAATCTCCATCGGTCAGTTTTAAGTTGTTGAGCAAAAATTCGTTACTGTCTGTTAATGCATCTTCGCTGAGACGGTTGCTTTTTACACCTTTCTTACGGAAGAAATCGAAAGTTTCTTGTTTCAAGTCAGTAACGGTAACATGAGGGACAGGAACGCCGTCCCAATGTTTACCTTGCTTGCCGAGCAAGAACTTATCCAATGCCGCACCTTTCAGTTCTTGTTTGGTGCTGCCACTGCGATAATGATATTCTCCCTTACAACTTACCGGGTTCGGTTGCGGTTCTACAACGATTTCAATGTAATCGCCCAGTTCAGTTTCGTGCAGATTCACTTCGGCAACAATGCCTAACACTGTGGTTATCTTGTTTGGCAAATCTTCCAAAAGTTTTTTTGCGTTATTTACGCCTACAACATTTCCATTATCGTCTTTACCGATAAATATTGTGCCGCCTTGTGCATTGGCAAAGCCGCATATCCATTTCAGATACTCATCTTTCCAGATGGTTTTATATTCTATGTTTTGAGATTCGGGCATAATAATTACAATTTAAGGTTTTACCTGCACTATTTTGTAGCGGGGGTATCAACTATTCCAAATACATTTAACTATTTCAAATAAAAGTTTTTGTCTTTCTTCAAGTTCATCGGGTCCGAATTTATCCATTGGTCTAAAGTTTAACTTTGAAGCACTTATCCAATTAGTAAAATCAAGATGCGACTTATAACTGTCAGCTCTCAATGTCTCATTCCAATATAGGGTATTTGCGTAAGAGGTCAATTTATCAGTATATGTTTCGTTATTACTTGATATATTGTCTTTGCCTTTTAACAGCAATAATCCACCAAGTCTATTACGTTCACTTCTAAATCTTTCTTCATCATTTCCGAATAACGCATAGTTTTCATTATTTTCCGCAAGTATGTGTTCTATATGAAAACCATTTGTACTACCAGTGTTAACGACCAAATTATACAAATTATGACGCATATCCATATGCGTGTTCTCTGATATAAACTCTTCGATACGAGCAAAGAAATATCTTTTAAACCGCTTGTCTAAATCAATACCTGTTTCCTTAAAGTATCCATAACTAAAGGTGGAGCTCAAATCGGAATTACTATATTTGTCTTGAAGTATTTCAATTAGAGAGTCGTTAAATGCATTTTCTATCTCGGACACATCTTTTTCTCTAATTCGCTCGCTTATTTGGTACATCATCTCGTTAAACTTGTTACTATCATATGCTCTTTGCAATTGAAGCAAACAAAATAGACGGTCTATCTGATAGGACACAACTTTGATTTTATCCTCTTCTTGAGCGTCATGAACTTTACATGCAGAAAGTATCAGTAAGAATTGTTGACCTCTATCTGTAAGAGAATTGTAATAAATATAGCGATAATTTTTATCGTAATTTACTGAATAATCTTGTAGTTTAATATATAAATCCGTATAATATGAAAAATCATTTTGAAGGAATTGTTTGACGTTTTTTTGATTATGGTCAAGATTTAAATTTGTTTCAGCAAATAAAGCCCGATGGTATTCTTTGTCAAATTTTCTACTCTCGCCTATAGTGTTAGCGAATTTTGCTTTAAGCAGATATATAAAGAAGTTGTCGATTTGGTCAGGGTTGTTTGCGTTGATTTTATTTACACGACCATCCCATAATTCATTTAGCTTTAGTGCATTCAACTCGTCTTTGTCAATTTGCCCTAATAATTTCCCTTTCAATATTTCATAAGGTTTTAATCGTACCCCTCTATCATTAATGACCTCAAAAACCATTGGCACATCTGTTTGTTCCACTTTAAGATTGATAATAACCAAACGATACATAAAGTAAAACACAAATCTTTCAAAAATGCACTTGTCTTTCAACTCGTTATCTAAACGTTTTGAGATAATATTATAATTTTTAGCCAAATTTACTGCTGTTATTCCTGTATCTGTAGGAATGGTTTCATCGCCATCAAACAGAGCTTTTAATGTTGGTTCGTGAATCTCATGGTTAAGCCAAAATGTTTTTTTATAACCAGAACGACCGACAATTTTGTCAGCAATCCAATCTTTTAAGTCTGATTGAAAAGAATCAGCTTGATGATACAATTTAATCAAAATCAAAGTCAGAGTGGTTAGACGTTGTTGACCATCAACGATGTATAGCCTATTTGATTCCTCATCAAGGTTAGTAACATAGGTATTCATGTAGTACCATGAATATCGTGTTATTATTTGATCACTTGGAATTGAACTTTGTGCAAATCGTTTGTGCTCTTCTGTAAATTTATAAAAAACATCATCGAGAAGACGAATAACAGGAACAGAATCCCATTTATATTGTCTTTGATAAAAGTCAATATAATACGTTGTGTTTGAAAATAACGTATCAATGTTTTGATTTAAAGGTGAAACATCCATATTGATATATTTTAATTAAAGTTATTACAAAAACTATAAATTGTTTTTCCGAAAGGTTGTAGTTAGACATCTGTAAAATGTGGAACTATTTCGGCTACCATTTTTGGGTATTTAATTGTAATGGGAAGATTCTGCTGTTTGACGGACTTTCAATAAATTCGGCTAAATCGATACAAACTAAGAGAACTACATTTTCTACATGATGTGTATGTGGGAACATGTCCACTGGTTGCACCGCCTCAATTTTGTAGTTAACGCATAAGTCCGCCAAGTCTCTGGCTTGGGTGGCGGGATTGCAACTTACATAAACAATGCGTTTGGGTGCGGCATTGAGAATGGTCTTTATAACATCGGCATGCATGCCGGCACGTGGTGGGTCTGTGATGATGACATCGGGGCGTCCATGTGAGGCAATAAACTCATCTGTAAGAATGTCTTTCATATCGCCGGCAAAGAACAGCGTGTTATCAAGATTATTGAATGCGGCATTGATTTTTGCATCTTCAATGGCTTCTGGAACATACTCAATACCAATAACTTTCTTACATTTGCCTGCCACAAAGTTTGCAATGGTGCCTGTGCCTGTGTAAAGGTCATAAACAAGTTCATCTTTGTTTAGGCTTGCAAACTCACGAACTACGCTATATAGACGATATGCCTGGCGGCTGTTAGTTTGGTAGAAAGACTTAGGTCCAATCTTAAACCTAAGGTTCTCCATTGTCTCTATTATATGGTCTTTGCCCTTGAAAACCTTGATGTCTTGGTCAAACAGGGTATCGTTGGCTTTGCCGTTAATTACATAGAGTAGGGAGGTTATTTGCGGAAACTTATCTGCCAAAAATTGAAGTAACGGCTCTATTTTATCTGATTTCTCATAAAATGCCACTATAACCATAACCTCTGCCGTGGTGGCTGAAATGCGTACAATAAGATTACGCATAAGTCCGTTTTGGTTGCGTAAATCAAAGTATGTCAGGTTGTTATCTTGACAATACTTATGTACCGCATTCCTGATTTCATCCGATAAGGAATCCTGAAGGTAGCAATTCTCTATGTGCAGAACCTTGTCAAACATGCCTGGAATATGGAATCCCAAAGCGTTGTGAGGTTTATCCTCATCGGGTAGATTCATTTGCTCAAATGTGAGCCACGCTTTGTTTGAGAATGTGTATTCAAGTTTATTGCGGTAGCGTTCTGTGTTTTCAGAGCCAAGTGTCTCTGCTACTTCTGGTAATTCCAAATGCCCGATGCGTGTAAGGTTGTCAATAACCTGCTGGCGTTTATAGGCAATTTGTTCAGTGTAGGGCAGTTGCTGCCATTTGCAGCCTCCGCATACACCAAAATGGGAGCAGAACGGCTCACATCTTTTATCTGAATACTTTTTAAAAGCAACAGCCCGTCCTTCCGCATAGTTCTTTTTCTTTTTTGTGAGTTGGATATCAACTACATCGCCAGGAACTACGTATGGCACAAAAACAACCATATCACCAACGCGTGCCAAGGCTTTTCCTTCTGCCGCTACGTCAGTGATAAGAATGTTCTCAAGTATGGGATAGGGCTTTTTCATAGTATCACAAATATCAGTTGGTCATTCTTGAGGACTCAACCCATTTGTAATGGGTTTCGGCCCCTCCCATTGGGTTCTGTGAACCTAATGGGTCCTTCCCCCCTATACTGCTCCGGGGGTGGAGAAGCTTCCCGAATAACCAACTGATATTATTTACCAATAAAAAATTAGTGAGATTTGATTAAGTAACTCTCAGAAATACTCTCGTTTTGGTTGCATTTTACAATGCTGTCGGCAAGAAGGCCAGCGGCACTGATAACCTTTATTTTATCGCTCTGCTTGCGTAGAGGAATAGAATCTGTAAAGAAGATTTCTGTAAGTTTAGAGTTGTTTATACGCTCTGTGGCTGGGTCAGAAAGCACTGCGTGAGGAGCGAATGCACGTACAGAGAGTGCTCCGTTCTCAATAAACAGGTCTGCAGCCTTGGTAATGGTACCTGCTGTATCAACCATATCGTCAAGAATAATTACGTTCTTGCCCTCAACATCACCAATAACCTTCATCTCTGAAACTACATTGGCTTTAGCACGTTGCTTGTGGCAAAGTACAAGGTCTGTACCCAAGTATTTTGCATAACTTGCAGCACGTTTTGAGCCTCCTACATCGGGTGAAGCCATAACCATATTCTCTAATTTCATAGATTGGATATATGGCAGGAATATAGATGAAGAGTAAAGGTGGTCAACAGGAACATCAAAGAATCCTTGAATTTGGTCTGCGTGTAAGTCCATAGTGATTACACGGTCAATGCCGGCAACGCTAAGCAGGTCTGCAATAAGTTTTGCACCTATTGATACACGTGGCTTATCCTTGCGGTCTTGACGAGCCCAACCAAAGTAGGGTATTACAGGTACGATTCTTGTTGCGGAAGCACGTTTTGCCGCATCAATCATCAATAACAACTCAAGCAGGTTATCTGCATTAGGGAATGTGGATTGTATAAGGTAAACCTCACAACCACGTATTGATTCCTCGTATGATACTACAAACTCGCCATCGGCAAAATATTGGATATTCATTTCACCAAGAGGGCAGCCTATGTGTTTGCAGATTTGCTCTGCCATGTAACGGGACTTAGTACCCGAAAAAACTTTAAATGGAGCGTTTTGTGACATTATAGTTAAAAATTAAAACTTAATAAGCGAAAAGTGGATAATTTTTCATAGTTGCATTTACTCTTGCACGTACTTTTGCAATTACGGCTTCATCTTCAGGGGCATTGAGAACTTCCTCAATCATCTCTGCTATCTCAACCATAAGGTCTTCTTTAGCACCACGGGTTGTAATGGCAGGTGTTCCAAGACGGATACCCGATGTTTGGAATGCTGAACGGCTATCAAAAGGAACCATATTCTTGTTTACGGTGATATCTGCCGCTACAAGAGCCTTCTCTGCAACCTTACCTGTTAAATCGGGGTATTTAGTACGTAAATCTACAAGCATAGAGTGGTTATCTGTACCACCAGATATAATCTTGAAGCCACGTTTGATTAACTCTTCTGCAAGTTTAGCGGCATTTTTCTTAACCTGTTTCTGATACTCTTTATATTCTGGTTGCAAGCACTCTCCAAATGCAACAGCCTTAGCAGCTATAACATGCTCAAGTGGACCGCCCTGAATACCAGGGAATACGGCAGAGTCAAGACATGCAGACATCATCTTAATCTCACCCTTAGGTGTCTTAACGCCCTTAGGGTTAGGAAAATCGTTACGCATCATAATAACACCGCCACGTGGACCACGCAAAGTCTTGTGTGTGGTAGATGTTACAATATGAGCATAATCAAGAGGATTATTTAGCAAACCAGCGGCAATAAGACCTGCAGGGTGAGCCATATCCACCATAAGAATAGCACCAACCTTATCTGCAATCTCACGCATACGCTTGTAATCCCACTCACGAGAGTAAGCTGAACCGCCACCTATAATCATTTTAGGTTTTTCACGTAGTGCTATCTCTTCCATTTGGTCATAATCAACACGTCCTGTAGCCTCGTTAAGGTTATACTCACATGGGGTATATATCAAACCCGATGTATTTACTAATGAACCGTGTGAAAGGTGTCCACCGTGTGCAAGGTTAAGACCCATAAACTTATCGCCAGGGTTTAGAACAGCAAGGAATACGGCTGCATTAGCCTGTGCACCTGAGTGTGGCTGAACATTAGCCCAAGTAGCACCAAAAATCTCTTTAAGACGGTCAATGGCAAGTTGCTCACTCTCATCAACCACTTGGCAACCACCATAATAACGGTGTCCAGGGTAGCCCTCTGCATACTTGTTTGTAAGACATGAACCCATAGCCTCCATAACTTGGTCGCTTACAAAGTTCTCTGATGCAATAAGTTCAATGCCCTTAAGTTGACGTTCTCTCTCACGGGCAATGATGTCAAAAATAGCGTTATCGCGTTTCATAATTAAAAGTATTTATAAATTATTTATTAGATTTTCAAGTTCTGTCTCTGTACCCACATATATGTCTCGTTTCTTGCTTCCGTTAGACGGTCCTACAATGCCAGCCGCCTCCATTTGGTCCATAAGTCTGCCTGCACGGTTAAACCCGATGCTGAACTTACGCTGAATCATACTTACAGAGGCATCTTGGTTTAGAACAATCATTCTTGCCACCTCTGCAAAGAACGGGTCACGGTCTTTGGTCAAATCCACACCTTTTATATTAGTGTCTCCGCTATCTTCTGCCATCTCAACCTCAGGCAGGGCAAAAACATCGGGGTAGCCCTTTTGGTCTGCTATAAAATTACATATATCTTCAACCTCAGGAGTATCTACAAATGCACATTGTACACGTGTAATATCACTACCTTGTAGGAACAGCATATCGCCCCTGCCTATAAGTTGGTTTGCACCCGATGCGTCCAAAATAGTACGTGAATCAACCATAGAGGCCACCTTAAATGCCATTCGGGCAGGGAAGTTAGCCTTAATAAGACCTGTTACAATGTTAGCTGACGGACGTTGAGTTGCAATAACCATGTGAATACCAGCGGCACGAGCCACAGCTGCTATACGTGCTATAGGAACCTCAACCTCTTTACCTGCGGTCATAATCAAATCGCCGTACTCATCTATAATCACAACCATATAGGGTAGGTAGTGGTGTCCGTTCTCTGGATTAAGCTCACGCTTTACAAACTTGGCGTTATACTCCTTTATATTACGTACATGGGCTTTCTTAAGCAAATCATTACGTGTATCCATCTCCTTACAAACAGACTGTAGGGTGCGGATAACCTTATCCACATCTGTAATAACAGCGTCATCGTTTTCAGGCAGTTTGGCAAGGAAATGTTTGTCTATATCGCTATAGATGCTAAACTCTGTTTTTTTAGGGTCAACAAGTACAATTTTTAACTGCGAAGGGTGCTTTTTGTATAATAAAGATGTGATAATCGCATTGAGCCCGACTGATTTTCCTTGACCTGTAGCACCAGCCACAAGCAAGTGGGGCAGTTTGCACAAATCCACCATAAATACCTCATCTGTAATGGTTTTACCAAGAGCCACAGGCAAATCGAATGTGGTCTCCTGAAATTTCTTTGAAGCCAATACAGACTGCATAGATACGGTTTGCGATTTCTTGTTAGGCACCTCAATACCAATGGTTCCTTTACCTGGCATCGGGGCAATAATACGGATACCTTTAGCGGCAATACTCATAGCTATATCGTCACCAAGGTTACGTATCTTGTTAATACGGGTACCCTCCACAGGAACTATCTCATACAGTGTTATAGTAGGTCCTATAGTGGCTTGAATATCCTTTACAAATACATTATAACTCTTTAGAGTGGATATAATCTTCTCTTTATTCTGCTGCTGTTCCACCTCATCTATAGATACTACCTGCCCGTAATCCTTTAATAAATCATACGTAGGTAGCTTGTAATTAGGTAGTTCTAAGGTAGGGTCATACTCTCCGTATTTCTCTACCAAAGATAAATCTGTATTTTGCTCAACAGCCTTGGAATCCTCATTCTCTGCAACTTTAGCGGCAAAACCTACAGAATCTGTATCTGTAACAGTATCAGTATCTTCCAAATCAGGATTACGTGGTCCGTCTGTAGTCTCTATTATAGCGGTGTTTTCCTCAACAGGAGTGTCATCAACAGGAGTGTCATCAATAGGAGTATCACCGATAGGAGAGTCTTCAACAGGGTTTTCCTCCTCCGGTATATCAGTAACCTTAAAGTCTGAATCCTGAACTTCATCACCCATATTCTCTACAGGCTCTTCCAGAGTCTCTTCCTGTTCAAAATCCTCATCTTTATTTGATTTCCAATTCTTTACATTTAACCATGACTGAACCTTAGGAACAAAAGATGCAAATGTTACGGCACAATATATTATCATTGTAAGTGCCAATGTCAGAGATAACCCGATGGGCCCTATAAGCAGGCTAATGTAGTCTGCCGCTATTACTCCGTGCAAGCCTCCCGGACGGATAAAATCAAGCACCATTCCATTAGGAACTACAGCACCTAAAAGCACTGATGTCCAAATCATTAAGAAAAAGCAATTTATAAAATGGCGTAAAACGGAATATTTGGTATCGGGGTTACACAAACGGTGTCCTGCTATTAACAGAAATAATGGAATCAGTATTGAAGGAATACCAAACCAGTTGTTAATCATTATATTAGCTATGTTTGCTCCAGTGCTACTACAGAAATTTGAGAATTTCTTAGGCTCGCCTTGCAATTCGCTTATACCTTTAGTAAGCAGATTGTAGTCATCTCTGCCGCTGAAAATGAATGAAATTTCAGAAAGCAGAACAAAAATACCTACGGCAAACAACGTGACACCAATGATAAACTTCACAGTATCATTGGAGAAGAAAGCCTTAATCTTTTGGAAAAATCCAAGAGAAGAGGCCTCTTCTGTCTGTTTTTCAGCGTGTTTTGAGGGCTTTGCCATAGTGCTACAACGTGCTTTTCTGAATTCTTGCACAAAGTTAATAATTTTTTCTGCTTGCAAAGGTTTTGTTGCGGTTAATTTTATTAACAAAATAGAACAAATTTTATATTAACCCAAATTTAGGCGTCCGCACCCCCGCGGACGTACAGGGGGAGGGACCCATATTGGTCACAGACCTATATGGGAGGGGCTGAAACCCTTTACAAAAGGGTTGAAGTCCTAAATTGGGTTAATATAAAATTGTTTAATGTAGTTAATAGTAAAACAAAAATTTATTACCTTTGCAATGTGTTATTGGAAGAAATAAAATATTCGCGGTATTTCTTGGTGGTCACAGATGGCATTTACTTCCCAGCCAAGGCAATGAAAGCGGCAGTGCAGTTTGCACGAGGCTTTCAGAAAGGGTTGTGTCTGCTTGCACTTACCGACAAAGTCTCTGACACCTTTGCCGCAAAAGAGAGCGATTGGGAGCAGGCTAACGCCGATGTGCAGTTCCAATACCATATTTCAGACGGCACACTTGAAGAGGTATGCCTTATGAGTGAGCGTACAGAGACACCTATAATGTTTTTTGAGACAGGACATCGGGATAAATTTTCTGACCCGATGACAGTATTTAAAGGGCTTAGAGACCTTAGAATACCGTTTGTGATAGTTAAGATGGACGCTGACGTGACCGATTTCTCTAAAGTGATAGTTCCTGTGTGTTACCTTGTGGAAGAGAAGGAGAAAGCCCCATACACATCAAATATGGGCAGATTCTTAGGCTCAGAGTTGCTGATACTTGAGGCAAATGACTACGGAAGTAAGACACCTAAGAATGTGGAGGCAATAAAGACCCTGTATGATAAGTTCAACCTCAAATACACAATAGAGAAGGGCAGAAAAGATAGCTTTAAAGTGGAGAAAGAGGCAGCTTACAAGGCATCAGAGATAGGTGCAGGAATGGTTGTAATATCCACGTCAAGAGATTACGGGCTTGACGATATCTTCTTTGGTCCCAAAGAGTTACACGTACTACTAGCCGCCACAACCCCCGTAATGTGCATCAACCCACGAGGAGACCTGTACGTACTTTGTTGGTAATAAAATAAATTGTAACTTTGCACTTTCATTTTTAAATAACGTTATGGCTACAAAACCGTCAATTCCAAAAGGTACACGTGATTTTCTGCCGGGTGAAATGGCTCGCAGAAACTACATTTTTGATACAATTAAGAGTGTGTATTCACTATATGGATTCCAGCAGATAGAGACACCTGCAATGGAAAACCTATCAACCCTTATGGGAAAATATGGAGAAGAGGGAGATAAACTCTTATTTAAAATACTTAATTCAGGAGATTACTTAGGCTCTCTCACCGATGAGGAGTTGCTCTCTAAAAACAGCGTAAAACTTACTTCCAAACTATCAGAGAAGGGATTACGCTATGACCTTACAGTGCCTTTCGCACGTTTTGTGGTGCAATATCGTGAGCAAATTAAGTTCCCATTCCGCAGATTCCAAATACAGCCTGTATGGCGTGCAGACCGTCCACAGAAGGGTAGATACCGTGAGTTTTACCAATGTGATGCAGACATCGTAGGTTCAGATTCACTGCTTAATGAGCTTGAATTAGTGCAGATTATAGATGAGGTGTTTGCAAGGTTTGGTATGCGTGTGGCAATTAAACTAAATAACCGTAAAATACTTGCAGGTATAGCAGAGATAGTGGGGGCAGAGGATAAGATAGTGGATATAACGGTTGCCATAGATAAGCTTGATAAGATAGGAATAGATAACGTTAATGCAGAATTGCAAGAGAAAGGATTAAGCCCCGATGCAGTAGACAAGCTTCAACCGATACTTTTAATGCAAGGCACTAACAAAGATAAAATCAATGAGTTATCTAATATTCTAAAAAATTCTGAGATAGGAATGAAAGGTGTATCGGAGATGCAGACCCTGTTCTCTCTTATAGAGAATGCAGGCATACGTTGCACAGTAGATGCAGACCTTACACTTGCACGTGGACTTAACTACTATACAGGCACTATTATTGAGGTTAAAGCCCTTGATTTTGAGATAGGAAGCATAACAGGCGGTGGCAGATACGATAACCTTACAGGAGTGTTTGGAATGGACGGAGTATCGGGTGTTGGCATCTCTTTTGGAGCAGACAGAATTTATGATGTGCTTAATGGACTAAACCTATATCCAGAGTCTCTTGCATGCCAGACCAAGGTCATATTCCTTAATTTAGGAGAGCAAGAGATGTCATTTGTATTGCCTGTGGTAAAAAAATTGCGTCAGGCAGGCGTTGCCGCAGAAATTTACGCCGATGCCGCCAAATTTAAAAAGCAGATAGGCTATGCCAATGACCGTCAAATCCCATTTGTAGCCATAGTAGGGGATAGTGAACTGCAAAATGGTGTAATAGCCCTTAAAGATATGGCTACAGGTACACAAACCAACCTTACACCAGAGGAACTTATAGAGAAGTTCACAATAAAATAAAAGTTTAGGAGTTTTTTATGTATGATGTATGATGTATGATGTATGATGTCGCATCACCAAATCACCGAATCACCGAATCACCATCA
Source organism: Paludibacteraceae bacterium (assembly GCA_024405815.1). Classification (GTDB taxonomy): domain Bacteria; phylum Bacteroidota; class Bacteroidia; order Bacteroidales; family Paludibacteraceae; genus Enterocola. Next base: position 28,914 of record JAKSNX010000012.1, read on the forward strand.
AACGGATATTATTCATATTGCTTTTGTCTTGTGCATTTGCATCTGTTGCATCTGCTCAGTATGACCGTAATATAGTCCAGCGTCTTACTAAGGTGGATTATAACCGTTGGCATTTTGGATTTATTTTAGGTTTGGGATTCAATGATTTCCGTGTAGAGCCAAATGGTTATGTAGATGAGAACGGAAACACTTGGTATGCCGCATCGGGTGGGCTTCAGCCAGCGTTTTTAGTTGGTATGATAGTAGATTTAAGGTTGTGTAACCATCTGAATCTCAGATTTACTCCATATCTTGGGTTGGGTAAGCGCTCTTTCCAGTACTCTGCATTTAACTCCGCTGGTGAGGTTGTTGATAGAAAAAGCACCTCTGTAAACGGTGTTACAATGGATATTCCGTTCTATCTTAAATTCAGTGCCAAGCGTTACGGTAATTTCCGTCCGTATCTTATTGCCGGTGGAGGTCCTATGTTTAATATGAATTTAGACCCCGATGTACCCATTCTTCTAAAGTCATTTGATGTCCAGATAGCCTTTGGTATAGGTTTCGATATCTATTTGCAATACTTCAAACTATGCCCCGAAATCAAGTTTGGCTTTGGACTTCTTGATGAGCTTAACCGCAATCACCCAGAGATGGAGGGTACCGCAGACTACATCTGCACCCAATCAGTCAAACGCCTCAC
>JAKSNX010000120.1 GCA_024405815.1 Paludibacteraceae bacterium
GTCTATTAAACCTTTATAACTTCCAGATTTTCAAAATAGTAAATGTAGCCGGTTACGTTTTTGTAGCCGGCTTCTTTATATAGAGCCATATAGTTCTGTACCTGTGATATGTGCTTCTTTTCTTTTGCCTCACCAAACTTGTAATCCACTATGGTAACTTCCCCTTCAGACCCGATGATAACCCTGTCTGGTCTCCACGTGTGATGGTTCTTTATTATGCTACGCTCAGAGAGAATGCGGTTTTCAGGTGTGAACCAATCTTTCACAGCTGGGTTGGTGATATAAGCAGTAAGGTCTGCTGTAAGTTCTTTCTGTTGTTCTGCTGTAATATAGCCACGGTCTGCCATATCCTGCAGCACAGGTGCCAAATCATCAATGCCCCTTATTTTCTCCATAACCCTATGCATACGGCTACCACGCTCTATCTCAGGTGTTATGGCGTCGTCAGAACGCAACTTAAAGTGGTTCAATTTCTCAATGGGGGATAAATCAGTTGAAAGTTGAAAGTTGACTGCGGAGCTGACCGAAGGTAAAGTTGAAAGTTGACCACATTCCGTCATCTTGAGCGTAGCGAAAGATCTTTCACTATCCACTGTCGCTTCGTTCCGCACTCCTAAACTCCTAAACTCCTGTACTCCTAAACTTCCATGCAAAAGCGGCAGCGTGCTTTTGAACGTCTTGCTATCCGCATCTTTCATCGGGTCTGTTTTGGTGGTCTGGCAATAGCCTATAAGAACCTCCTTGGCACGTGTAAACGATACGTAGAGAGCGTTTATGTTGTCAATGTACAGTTTTAGGGTCTCATTGTAGTACTGCTCACGGAAAATGGTATCCTTCAGCGTGTCTGAAAACTCTATAGGCACGCATTTAAGTTCCTCATAAAGAGGGTTTCCGTCAGGAATCCTCTCCCACAGAATATCCTTATGCAGAGAATTTGTAAAACTCCAATTCAGCAGCGGCATAATAACCACCTTGTATGACAAACCTTTAGACTTGTGCAGTGTGGTTATTGTAACCGCATCCGCCTCAGAGGCTGTAGTCAGGTTGGCGGAATCCTTTATCTCTTTCCACCACTCTAAAAATGAGTGAATATCAGAGCCGTTACGTGATATATAATCCATCACCAAATCCTTAAAGGCACTAAGGTATGGCTTTGCATCGTTGTCATCACTGTACCCCGATGTGTATATTATCTGCTCCACAATCTCATACAGAGGCAATTTGGATAGTGATTCCAAATCAATCTCCTGACCGGCATATATTATATTTTCAACTAAAAAGTTGTTTACAGGGTTGTTCCTGTCAATAATATACCTGAGTATAGCCGTAATATCCTGTACCGCATTACACGATGCCACCTTCAGAGCCTCCTCTGATATAACCTTAACCCCTTTATCAAGCAAATATTCAGCCACAGCGTCTGCCTCACGGTTCTTGCGTACAAGTATGCCTATATCGCTGTATCGGTAACCATTTTTAAGTAGAGCCTCTATATCGGCGTACATCTTATCAAAAGCGGCAAGCTTGGCGTTCTCACCACGCCCACTCTCTATAAATTCAATATTTGCGTACCCTTTTCCACGTAGGCTTTCATCGGGTAGTTTCTGCTCTATATCCTCATAGGCATCAGTAATAGTGGTATTATCAGCTCTTCCAGATTGCTTGCAATAGTAGTCCTGAAGCATCTCCGCCATAGCCTTAAACAAGGTGTTGTTAAACTCTACTATATTGCCAAGACTACGGTGATTCACATCAAGGGTCTTAGGCTCCGCAAATGACTTAAATAGTTTGTCTTCAAGAATCTCCTTACCTAAAATAGACCAGTCTGAATCACGGAAACGGTATATGCTCTGCTTAACATCGCCCACTATCAAGTTGTTGAATCCCTCACTTAAACTATTGCTTATAAGTGGTTTAAAATTATCCCATTGTATATGCGATGTATCTTGGAACTCATCTATAAGAAAATTATCTATATAAGTGCCTGTTTTCTCATATATAAAAGGTGTGTCGCTACCGTCTATAATTCTTTTTATAAACTCACCCGATTTGCTAAGTAATTGGGTGTTCTCACCTTTTATATTACTATTAACCTCATCTTCTATAAGTTTGAATAACCTAAAGTATTTGATATTGTGCAGTATAACATCACAAGTGTTAAACGTGCGGCGGTTGCTCTCCACAAAGTCTATAAAATCGGTGATGGATTCGGTGATTCGGTGATTCGGTGATTCGGTGATTCGGTGATGCGGTGATTCGGTACTTCTGTACTTTAAAATTGTTTCATTTAGGTCTGGCAGCTTGTTTGGATTGTTCAGAGCGTTTTTTACGGGAGTCAGTGCGCCACGCTTAAAGTCTGCCTCAGTAAGTCCTTCGCTTTTAATGAGTTCTAAAATATGCTCTGCCTTGTGCTGTGCCTCTTCTAAAATGGATTTTCTTAATGTTTGCAGCTCTTTTGCCTTGCGGCGTATAACAGCATCATCGGGTAGGAGAGTCTTAACCCTATTGTAACGCTCCTTAAAAATCTCACTGCTAATATCTTCTATACCCTCTATTATATTACGGAAATTTATTTTTTCTCCGTCTGCCTCATCTATCTGCTCGCCAAACCAGTCCATAAACGGGGCGTACTTAGGCTCACCAAGGTGGGTCACTATATTGTTTACGGTGTCTGAGATTACACGCTGCTCATCAAGTTCCACATTGTAGTTGCTGTTTATGCCTAACTCCTTTACAAATGAGCGTATTATCTGCTGAAAAAACTTATCTATGGTGGTTACCCTAAAGTAAGAGTAGTTATGCAGTATGGCTGTGAGCAATTCCTTAGCCTTTTGTGGCTGTAGCATTTTATCTGCCACTTTTACAGGATTTGTGCCTTTTGAGATTTCAAAAAGTTTATCCACAATGCGGCTTTTCATCTCATCGGTGGCTTTATTGGTGAACGTAACCGCAAGCACATGGCGGAACTTATCAGGATTGCCGTCCTTGGCATCCATAAGCATACCTATATACTGCTCTGTAAGCGTATATGTCTT
>JAKSNX010000121.1 GCA_024405815.1 Paludibacteraceae bacterium
TGACTGAATAAACTCGTAAGACTTTACAAATACAGACGCTTTATTCCAAGCATCGCAACTATCAACCGCATACACTTTAATTGTGCGACCTGTTCCGAGTGGGTCGATATTACCAACTCGAATTAAGAATATATAATGAACCATAAAGAACTCCCTATCTTAAATAACCAGGAACTTTATTAGCATTGTGTGAACACCAAAACTGAAGTGCGTCATTTGCTAATACTTCATCTCTTTTTGCGATAACATTACAGATATCACATACCAATGAGTAATCATCGATAACCAAAATTGTATTAATATTTTTCATAATTCTCTTTGCCATAATTTTCTCCTATTCGGGCATCATACGACCACAGATTTTGAAATAGCGATACTGCTCCATGAAGTAAATCGCTAACTGTTCATCACTTTCTTTTAATGTGTCATACACTTCGTTTGCGAATGACTCACTTCCGACTGTCTGAATAATACTGATATTACCGTTTGTAAATTCTCTGATAATTCTTGCCATACATAACTCCTTTCGTGGTTATGGCAACCACGCTTTAATTTAATTAGGGTGCAACTGCCCTTAATAAATGTGCCTATCAGGGGCATCTTGATAGGCACAAGAATTAAATGCAGTTATAACAATTAATCCATTTGGACCAAACCCAACGATTTATTTTAAGAGTCACATTATTAATAAGTGACCAAGCGTGAAAAAAGTAAGTATCTGACTGAGTTTTATCAAATACTTTGTAATGAACTGTTTTAGTTGTTTTGTAGATAATTTCCCGTATTAATTTCATATTCTTGTTTCCTCAGTGTATATACTGTTATTTATTTTTTTTGTGAAACTCTTCCCATCTGTTTGTCTAACATTGCTCTTTTCTGGGTTGATGTCTTAGCCCATTTAGCCCATTCTGCATCAATGCGTTTTTGTTCTTCTTCAGAAATAATAAGTTTATTATTTCTGATATTATTACAAAGGGTGTTTAATATTTCTGTATTTGCCATATATAACTCCTTACCAATTCCGAGTGATTTTAAGCATATTATTTAAGTATCCACGAGCCATGAGTGTGTGAACTGTTTTGTGTTGTTCTGACTCTCTTGTAAATTCACGTTCTTTTTTAATTCTGCGTTCTTCGTCAAGTCTGCGAATCGCATCGGCTTCCCAGTGTTTGTTATCACTAGCACCCCAGGCGTAGAATTTCCAACGGGCTTGAAGTTCATCAAGTGATATTGGCGATTGAGGAGCAATTGCGAGTGTCTCATCTCTGTCCCACTGTTTGAGATTGTGAAGTCTATTTACCTGACCCTGATAGTCATAATCACCGTCTTTTGTCTTAACGTATTCACGTCCGTAAAATCCCTGCTTAACCATTTGTGTCTCCTAAATTAAAACTGAAAGTAAGTATGTGATAATCATTGCGAGTATTGTGTATGCGTATAAGTGTTTCATCGTTACCTCCAAAGTGTTTTACATTTCATCTCGTGCACACTGTCTTTGTATTCACGAGTCCAAGTAGTGTTTTCGATTTCTCTGAATGTGAGTGTCATATTGTCGTGTTTTATAATGTCATAGATTACTGAGCCGATTTTATTTAGCATTGATTTCTCCCTTGTTTTTTTTTATTTATAACGACTAGGGGAGTTGAACCCCTACGAGTGAACCGTCAGTCGCTACACCCTTTCGGGTGTGGGTTAATTACTTGAACTGCACGTCGAAGCCACAATCTTTGAGTGTCTTAATTGCGTCTGCAAGAGCAACCATTTCGCTAATTGTCATACCCTTTGTGAAGTCGTTCTTGTCGTTCTTCTGTGCAGCTTTCTTTGCACGTTCTTCTTTGCGTTCTGCCTTTGCTTCGGCTTCTGCCTTTGCTCTTTCTGCCTGTGCTTTGTCTGCTTCGGCAGTGTGTACGGCAGTGTATGACACGTAGTGATTTCCTGCCCATTCGCCGTCTGTAACTAATACTTTGAACTGCTGTGGTCTAAAGTCCTTGTCCTTGAATGTTGGTGCTCTAAGCACTGTTGCCTTGTAAGTTACACCTGCGTGTTTAACTGTTACCTGTGTGTTTACCTGTGTGTTGATAGCGTCGATTTTCTGCATATTTAACTCCTTGTGGGGTAATACAAACCCCTTTTAATTTTGTGTATATATTTGCCCATATGGGCTATGAGTGGGTCGGGGAGTTGAACCCCGATAGTTTGCCCGTTCCCACTGAACTGTTATGTTTATGCTGCTGCCGATTTCTCTAAGCCGTCTGGTAGTGCTTGCCCTTACCTAGCCGATGTCGGTTTCTCTTTTGCGTGACTCAGGGGGTACAGTGCCCCCTGAGATATTTTTTACGTCGGTCTCTTCGACGAGTGAGTGCTGCTTCCCACTATTCCCGTACTCTAAGCGGGGGAGAGTTATTATTTCCCAATTCCGCTTGTCCTTCCCTTGTATAACACTCAAACTCGGCTTTCTGTTCAACGTGTTGCGATAAGTGTACAAATCCCATTTACTTATACTCACGTCGTCCATTGTGTTAGTGACTACTTCTCCCTAAGGTGACCCGACTACGCATTTGCCCATCGTGTCCACTGTGTCGTTCGTGTTTACTTCCACCTATTCAGTACGGATTTTTTTGTCGCAACCGCCACCGAATAGACTTACCTAGCCCGTTCACTTCACAGTCATTTTCACCTATGTCAAAGAACTACACGACCTACACTTGTCGTGCCACAGTCTATACAGACCGTCTCGCAACTCCTAACCGCTCCTTATCGGCTAGTTCATTTGCCCTTACACCCCTTAATATACCTCCCCCCCATGAGCTGCAGTTCTAAATTGAGCCTCAACTTGTCCCGTAAATTGTTGAACCCGATTTTTCCGAAAAAAAAACATACCCACACCTTAATTTTTTAGAGAATATACAGAGTGTGTATACAAAAGTAGACAGATAAAGGTATAGATTTAGGAAGGTCTGATAGTTATGTAGTTAAAGTCCTGAGG
>JAKSNX010000122.1 GCA_024405815.1 Paludibacteraceae bacterium
CTGCTTAACCGCCAGACTCTGCCTGAGATTAAGGAACTTGCAAAACAATATCCTTATTTTCAGAGTGTAGCCCTACTCTATCTTATGAATCTTAAGGCTACAGATGACCTTCTGTATCAGTCAGAACTTAAAAGGGTGGCTCTTCTTGTACCCGATAGAAGTGTTTTGGAGAATTTACTAAACACAACATACTCTGTTGAGCCTAAACTTGAACACCAGGACCTTATTGACAGATTTATAGAGATAAATCCACATATAAAACCAGTTGGAGAATCTGACACATCGGGTTACATAGAGGAAAAAACAGACGATGAGATAAATGTTACAGACAGCATTTTTACAGAGAGTTTGGCAAATATTTACATAAAACAGAAACAATATTCAAAGGCAATTCGCATTTTTGAGAAATTAAATTTGAAATATCCAGAAAAAAGTAGTTACTTTGCAGACCGAATTGAAAATATAAGAAAATTAACAGAAAATAATTAGCGTTATGTTTAAAGTATTAGTTGTATTAGCAGTAATTATAGCAATTTTGCTTATTCTAATTGTAGTTGTACAAAACTCTAAAGGTGGAGGTCTTGCTTCACAGTTTGCAGCATCTAACAGTGTTATGGGTGTTCAGAAAACAACAGATTTTCTTGAGAAAGCCACATGGACATTGGTTGCAATAATTGTAGTGCTTAGCGTATGCTCTTCTGCATTCTTACCAAAAGCAGGCACAAATGGCAATGATTCTCTTAGAAACAAAATAGAAGAGAGTGCTCCTGCACAGTCATCTCCTATTATGGCAACAGAGCCAGCCGCTGCAGCAGAATAAACTGACACCTAAAAAATATTTTAAGCCGATTTGTCAAAAAGTCGGCTTTTATTGTGTTATTTTGAGTTTGGCACGGAATTTGTAATACAATGGACAAGGATATAAATTTTATATAATTATGAACATTAAACCACTTGCAGACAGGGTTCTTATTAAACCCGATGCAGCAGAAGAGAAATCGGCAGGAGGCATTATCCTTCCTGATTCAGCAAAAGAGAAACCCCTAAGAGGTAAAGTTATGGCTACCGGAAACGGAACCAAAGACGAGGAGATGGTAGTAAAGGCAGGTGATGCTGTACTTTACGGTAAGTATGCCGGCACAGAGATTGAATTTGACGGTGAAAAATACCTGATAATGCGTCAAAGTGACATTTTGGCAATCATCTAAATTATTAACAATCTAAAAATTCCAAAATTATGGCTAAAGAGATTAAATTTGACATTGATGCTCGTGACCAGTTGAAAAAAGGCGTTGACGAGCTTGCTAATGCAGTTAAGGTAACACTTGGCCCTAAGGGCAGAAATGTTATCATTGCTAAGAAATTCGGTGCACCTCATATAACAAAAGACGGTGTTACAGTGGCTAAAGAGATAGAACTTGACGACGCATTCCAGAATATGGGTGCCCAGATGGTTAAAGAGGTTGCCTCTAAGACAGGCGACAATGCAGGTGACGGTACCACTACCGCTACAGTTCTTGCTCAGGCTATTATATCTGTAGGTCTTAAGAATGTAGCCGCAGGTGCTAACCCAATGGACCTGAAACGCGGTATTGATAAGGCTGTAGCTAAAGTTGTAGAGTCTATTAAGGCTCAATCTCAAGAGGTTGGAGACGATAACAACAAGATAGAGCAAGTTGCCACCATCTCTGCCAACAACGATAGCGAGATAGGCAAACTTATTGCCGATGCTATGGCAAAAGTTAAGAAAGAGGGCGTAATAACAGTAGAAGAGGCAAAAGGCACAGATACTACAGTAGATGTAGTGGAAGGTATGCAGTTTGACCGTGGCTACCTTTCTCCATACTTTGTAACAGATACAGAGAAGATGGAGGCTGTTATGGAGAAGCCATACATTCTTATCCACGATAAGAAAATATCTTCACTAAAAGATATTCTGCCACTGCTTGAGGCAGTTGTACAAGGCAGCCGTCCACTACTTATCATAGCAGAAGATGTTGATAGCGAGGCTCTTACATCACTTGTAGTAAACCGTCTAAGAGCAAATCTTAAAGTTTGTGCAGTTAAGGCTCCTGGCTTTGGCGACAGACGTAAAGAGATGCTTCAGGATATTGCAATCCTTACAGGCGGTACAGTAATAAGTGAGGAGCAAGGTCTTAAACTTGAGACTGCCACACTTGATATGCTTGGCACAGCAGACACTGTTACCATTAACAAGGATAACACCACTATTGTTAACGGTGCCGGCAGCAAAGATGCTATCAAACAAAGAGTTGCACAAATCAAGGCTCAGATTGAAACAACAACTTCTCAATACGATAAGGAGAAACTGCAAGAGCGTCTTGCCAAATTGGCAGGTGGCGTAGCAGTGCTCTACATCGGTGCCCCATCAGAGGTGGAGATGAAAGAGAAAAAAGACCGTGTAGATGACGCTCTTAGTGCCACACGTGCCGCAGTTGAGGAAGGTATAGTTCCTGGTGGTGGCGTTGCTTACATCCGTTCCATTAAGGCTCTTGAGGGTCTTAAAGGTGTTAACGACGATGAGACCACAGGTATAGAGATTGTAAAACGTGCCATTGAGGAGCCTCTACGTCAGATAGTAGAGAATGCAGGCAAAGAGGGTGCCGTTATAGTTCAAAAAGTTATGGAAGGCAAGGGTGACTTTGGTTACAACGCCCGCACAGATAACTATGAAAACCTATTTAAGACAGGTGTCATAGACCCTGCCAAGGTAACACGTGTAGCCCTTGAGAATGCCGCTTCTATAGCAGGTATGATGCTTACCACAGAGTGCGTCATAGCAGACAAGAAAGAGGA
>JAKSNX010000123.1 GCA_024405815.1 Paludibacteraceae bacterium
CTTTACTGTATTTGCCTTCTATAATGAGCATTCCCTCATAAATCTCGCCGCCACTTGACTTCTTAAATTGGGTGGCATCTAATTCAGAGCCCTCCTCGTGCTCCTCTGTAGCCATATAGCGGTTATCCCATATCTTACCCTTAATAGGTTTTAGGGTGGCTACATATTTATATCTTGACTTATTGGTCTTGGGGTCTATTATACGTTGCACAACCTGGAATTTGCTTGTAGGCTTAACGCCATCCTTCAACCCAACTTTTGCCTTATAATACAGAACTTTCCCTTTTTCATTCCTTACAACTTGATAAACAGGTGTCTTTAGCTTAAAATCCTCATATTTTACCTGTAATTGGGATATATTCTTATCCTGGCTTCTTGTACAGTTGATTTTAACCAAATCATGGCGGTCATATTTTCCTTTTAGCACCGAATTTTCATCATATTCATACTCATGAGCCACATATTTTATTTTAAACAGGGAATCATTCTGAATAAACGACCTTATTTTTTCTGCATCAGGAGTCTCTGTGTAGTAGTCCTTATAGAATACAGCCGCTATTGAGTCATTCCATTGCAGTTGGAACAGATAAGAGTGGTTACGTACCTTAAAACCTGTAAAACTGTCTGCTATGGCTCCTGCCGTAGATGCCAACTGTCTGCCCGATGAACCGCCAAAAAAAGCGTCTGCAATACCGCCAAGCACTGCCAATGCCGCCTTGGCTGCCGCCGCTTTCTGCTCCGCAGTTACGTATGTCATATCATTGACTATAATAAAAGTCTGTGATATAAGCTCCTCACCTGCATCTGCAAGCATAGCATCGCCTCTGATGGTACGGCGTGCAATATCCACATCAAATGCCGTAGCATCATACAAGCCACGTTCCTGTATAACTTCTGTATTAAATGTCGCTGTGGAATGATTAAACTCAGACGAATCCTGCGATGAGAGATTAAACCACTTGGCAACCATATACATTCCTATATTGGTCTTGTTAAGGAAATTTTCCAATGCAATACCGTTACGCTCTATCTCTGCATTAGAGAGATTCTTGCCATAAACAGCCTTATACAAACCTTTCTCTTTAGGTTTTACACCGGAAAACCACTCACTCTCCAAAACCTTTAACCCCACATCGTGGTTATCATACTTATCAGGGGTGGGAATTTCAAGATAAGCGTCCTTAATATCCTTACCAAACTCATCTTCACTATGATGAACCATCATAGTGGCAATGGCATTACGGCGATAACGCTGAATGCCATCATTAACAACATCCTGTGCAGACATTGCCACACAGGATATTGAACATATTACCAATAATAACTCTCTTATCTTAACCACGGGAATACTGTAGTAACCGGTTGCTGATGATTACCGTACGCTATACCAACCTGACGCATAGCCTCTATACGCTGTTTCTCCAAATCAACTTGGTCTTGATAGATTTTCATCTCAAACTTCCAATCATCAAGCACCTTGGCCTTAATCTCTGTATAAAGTGCCATAGCATCACCGTAACAAGAGGCATCAGGCAGGATTTGTGACAGATACTGACCGGCATCCTCTGCTCCCGATGAGTTCTGATGTGCAGCCCATGCGGCTCTTGCCTTAGCCAAATTTATTTGGCATAGATTGTCTATATACTGCTGATATATCTTTTGTGACAGTGCAAGAACCTCATCATAGCAATCACAAACCTCAGGTACTGAAACAAGGTCATACAGTGCAGCCTCATACTGCTTTTGGTCTGCCTTTGTCTGTGCTATCTTCATAATCTGGGCACAACGTGCATTGTAGTAGGCTATGATTTTCTTTTTACCCTCATCCATAAATGATGCCAACTCCTTGTTGTTTACATTTATATTCTTAATACCGTTTATGTAAGCCTTGGTATCGTTAGTGCCTATTGCCTTTATCTCCATAGATGTGCTTGAATACACTTTTTGGTCATAATAATCGGCAATATAGAATGTCATTTCCAAATTCTCTGCAATCTGGGCAGGTGGACCAGGCAACACATCTTTAGTCAATGGTGTTATTACAGTTGTTATAAAGAATCTGCTGAAATCCTCATTGGCGGCAACTCCGTTCTTTGTAGCAATCTGTTTTAACTTGTTGGTAAGATAACTCTTTGCACCTGTGGTTATAGCCTCACCCTCTTGGTCAGGTATCAGGATTGACAGATGAATCCAAGTGCTTTTATCGTTTTCAAAGTCCACATTTTGGGCGTATGACTGAATGCCAAGCATACACATACCCAATATAATAAAACTTAACTTTTTCATAATCCTGCTATTTTTATGTTACTTTTCTCCAATTATAAGATATGCCCTACCCAATCCACGATTGGCGGTCTTAGACTCTATTTGGAACGTATTTCTAAGATATTTACGTAGTTGGTCTGCAAAAGATTTTGCTGTTACAGCCTTACCATTGACATCGTTAAGCGGCATACGAACCTGCTCAAACAACATATAGTTCTCTGATGCCTCTGACTGTGAGTAACGGTGCTCCACTGTGTTCTGGTTCATCCAGTCATCTATTATCTCACTAAGTTCCATACCATTATACTCACTCTCCAAATCAATGCCTGAGCCATTGTCAAATACACGGATTTCAAACACTCCCTCTCTGCCGTTGCTGAACAAATCATTGAAATAGTCATCAAGTCTGCCTGCAAACTCGTCCATCTTGTCCATAACAGCCTCCTCAAGCAGTACAGGAACATCTGCACTCATAGATGG
>JAKSNX010000124.1 GCA_024405815.1 Paludibacteraceae bacterium
ACCCTTGAAAACGGTGAGACTGTACGTCGTCTTGACCGTCCGGGGCTTTGGAACGGGTGTATGGCAGATTGGAATACCATATTTGTAGAGGTACCTATAAAGACCTTCAACCCGGTAAAGACAATAAACGACTTATTAAGACAAGAACATCAAAATTAACAACACATGAAACCGCTGAAGATTATTAAAAATGACCCGTGGCTGGAACCTTACGCACAAGCCATAGAGGGACGCTATGATTATGCCCTACGTAAAGAGGCAGAATTGACTAATAACGGAAAAAACACCCTGAGCGATTTTGCATCGGGTTATTTGTACTTTGGTATGCATAAATTGTCTGATTCATGGGTAATCAGAGAGTGGGCTCCAAATGCAACGGACATTTTTATTAAAGGTGATTTTAACGATTGGCAAATCAGTGATGATTACAAACTGAAACGTATTGATAACGGAGTGTTTGAGGGTAAATTCCCATTAAATGCATTTAAACACGGTCAGTTATATAAATTTGTAGTACGTTGGCCAGGAGGTGAGGGAGAGCGTATTCCGGCATGGTGTAGGCGTGTGGTTCAAGATGATAACACCAAGATTTTCTCTGCACAAGTTTGGGCACCAGAAAAATCTTATTCATTTAAGACCAAGAACTTTAAGCCTAATACAGACCCACTTATGATTTATGAGTGTCATATAGGTATGGGTACAGCAGAAGAGAAAGTGGGTTCATATACAGAATTTAAAAATAATGTGCTTCCACGTGTAAAGGCAGACGGTTATAACTGCATACAGATAATGGCTATCCAGGAGCATCCGTATTATGGTTCATTTGGTTACCATGTATCCAGTTTCTTTGCCGCCTCTTCCCGATATGGAACACCAGAGGAACTCAAGGAGTTAATAGATACAGCACACTCAATGGGTATTGCTGTGATTATGGATATAGTTCATTCTCACGCGGTTAAGAATGAGGTTGAGGGTCTTGGACGTTTTGATGGCACCCCATATCAGTTCTTCCATGATGGCGGTCGTCGTGAGCATCCTGCTTGGGATTCACTCTGCTTTAACTATGGCAAGAATGAGGTTCTTCACTTCCTGCTCTCTAACTGCAAGTTCTGGCTTGATGAGTATCAGTTTGACGGTTTCCGTTTTGATGGCGTAACATCAATGCTTTACCTAAGCCATGGTCTTGGAGAAGCGTTCAGCGGCTATGCAGATTACTATAATATAAATCAAGACGGCGATGCCATCTGCTACCTTACACTTGCAAACAAGCTTATCCATCAGGTTAAACCTAATGCTATTACCATAGCAGAAGAGATGAGTGGTATGCCGGGTCTTGCATCTAAATTTGAAGATGGTGGTATCGGGTTTGATTACCGTTTGGCAATGGGTATTCCAGATTTATGGATTAAATATATTAAGGAATATACAGATGAGAATTGGAAACCTGGACACCTATTCTGGGAGCTTACAAACCGCCGCTACGATGAGAAGACCATCAGCTACGCAGAGTCTCATGACCAAGCACTTGTAGGCGATAAGACCATAATATTCCGTCTTGTTGACGCTGATATGTATTGGCACTTTGAAAAGGGTCATACCACATACCTTGCTGACAGGGGAGTTGCTCTGCATAAGATGATTCGTCTGCTTACAGCATCTACCATCAATGGCGGTTACCTTAACTTTATGGGTAATGAGTTCGGTCACCCAGAGTGGATTGATTTTCCACGCGAGGGTAATGGTTGGTCATACAAATATGCCCGCCGTCAGTGGGACCTTGTAGATAATCCTAACTACATGTATAAGCCACTTGGAGAGTTTGATAAGGCTATGCTTCAGCTGATAACATCTGTTCCTAAATATCAGGAGACACCTCTTTATAAATATTGGGATAACAGCGGAGACCAAGTTATATGTTACGGACGTAACGATATTCTGTTTATCTTTAATTTCCACCCATACAATTCATACACAGATTACGGTATGCTTGTAAATCCAGGTGAATATGAGATGATTCTTGATACAGATGACCCTAAGTTTGGTGGATTTGGACTTAACGATAGTAAAGTGCATCACTTTACCTTGCCTGCCGATGGATACACAGACCGCGGTTGGATTAAGCTTTACATTCCTTCACGTTCTGCGTTTGTACTAAAAAGGGTCAAGGGTCAAGGATAAAGGAGAAAGATTCCCCGTCATGCTGAACGTAGTGAAGCATCTCTTAATAATGTATGCAGAATAAATTAGCAATACTAATAGATCCGGAGAAGGTTAGTTCAAAGACTAACCTTCTTGTTAATTATATGTCTGAGACCCCTCCAGACTATGTTCTTGTGGGTGGCAGCACAGGCTTTGTTATGGAACCGCTAATCAATACCCTGAAAGCCAAGGTTAATGCCCCTGTGGTAATTTTTCCTGGAAATGTCTCTCAAATATCGGAGAAAGCAGATGCACTTATGTTCATCTCACTGCTCTCTGGCAGAAACCCCGAATATCTTATAGACTCACACGTAAAGGCAGCCGCAAAACTGCAAAACACAAAACTAAAGGTTGTTCCTGTTGGCTATATTCTTGTAGATGGCGGTAAAGAGAGTGCAGTACAGCGTGTAAGCGGCACAGAGCCTATTCCATCATCAGATATAGAGACCATAAAAAATACCGCATACGCAGGTCAGTTACTTGGTATGCAGTATATCTATTTAGAGGCGGGTAGTGG
>JAKSNX010000125.1 GCA_024405815.1 Paludibacteraceae bacterium
TTGTTAATAAGTCAAAGAAATAAATTTGCGTAGAAAAGGATAAATTTTTATCTTTGCGAATATATATTGATGGTAATATTTTTAAATTTATAGATTTATGAAAAAGTTAGTTTTAATTTTGGTTGCGGTTTCATTATCGCTTGCTTGTATGGCAAAAACATCTGATAAAAAGACAAAAGAGTGGCTATATGATATAGAGTGTGCCGGCGTGGGTGCTCAAGGCACTTATTTGGTTAAGGTTTACTCATATTCAAACGTTCAGTCAAAGGCACAGAAACAGGCTGTTAAGAATGCTGTTCACGGTGTTATTTTCAAGGGTGTTATGGGTAAGGGTAGAGAGTGTAACTCACAACGTCCGTTAGTAAAGTCTGATGTTGCAAGCCAGCATGAGGATTTTTTCAAGAATTTCTTTGCCGAGGGAGGCGAGTATGCAAAATATGCCTCTGCAACAGGTGCTCCTGAGACATCTAAGGTAGGCTCTCAATATAAAGTAGGTGTAGTGGTTTCAGTACAAAAAGACCAACTACGCAGAGACTTGGAAGAGGCAGGTATTATTAAAGGTTTAAGTTCAGGTTTTTAAAAAATTATCAGTATGAAAAAAATTATATCAGTAATAGTTATTTGTGCTGTGGCAGTTTGTTCTGCTATGGCACAAGATGTAGTATATCTTAAAAACGGAACCGTTATTAACGGTAAGGTTACAAAAAATGATGCCGTTACAGTTGAGATAGACTCAAACGGCAGACAGCTAAGCTACAAGGCAATGGATGTACAAAAAGTACAGATAGGCAGTTCTGCCGTTACAGTGCCTGAGACTCCTAAACGTCCTAAATATAAGGATTATGAAACTGCAGAGAAGGGCTATTGGACAGCCGTTGAGTTCTGGGGTGGCGGTGCTGTAGATTTTGGAGGCAAGCCTAATATGTGTAACGTTGATATTCATTGGATTAACGGATACAGATTTAATGAGTGGATACGTATAGGTGTAGGTCTTGGTTTCCGTTACTATCTTGGCGATTTGAATTACAAATCAGGTGGAGTTGACTATCCTGAACCAATCAGCTCAAAGTACTCTTGGACTAATCCTAATAATCAAAAAGAGACTCAAGGCGGTAATCAGTGGGCAATTCCTCTATACTTGGATTTGCGTGGTAACATTATGTCTATGGCTACACGCTTATGCGTTCCTTACTGGTCATTTGATGCAGGTTACACATTTACAGGAAAATTTGTAAATCAAAAGGATTATGTGGATGATAAAACTCCAGGTACTGCAGACCCTACAAAAGATATTGACGGCAAGTTGGTTCAAGGTCAAGGTTTCTTCTTCTCACCTACACTTGGTGTAAAGATTATGGGACCTCGTCATAGTCTGCTTATAGGTATAAGCTATATGGGTCAGATTATGCCACGATACACAGAATACACATCGGGTCCACAACCTAACGGTATTCCATACGTAAAGCCGCAATATACAAATTTCCTAATGGGAAGAATTGCATACGAGTTCTAATTTAAAACAGTAAAGATATGAAAAAGAGTTATTTAATAGGTTTGGCATTGCTGCTTATAGCCCCGATGTCAATGTATGGTATAAAGAAAAGCAATTCTGCCGCTTATAAGAATATACCTACAGAATGTCTTAATGTAGAACTTGACGGTTCTCAGACTCTTAGAGTGTATGGTAAGGGCAGAAACCGTACCGATGCCATAGAGCAGGCTAAGAAAAATGCAGTCTATGATGTTATATTCAACGGCATAAAGAGCGGTAACGCCGGTTGCAACACACAGCCATTGCTATTAGAGGTTAATGCCAAAGAGAAGTATGAGTATTATTTCAATGTGTTCTTTAAGGATAAAGGAGAGTTCCTTAAATACATAAGTATGGAGGACCAGCGTATTGAGACAAAAAAATACGGCTATACAGGAACACAAATGTACTATGCCATAACAGTGCGTGTGTTACGTCCAGAGCTAAAACAACGCCTTATAGATGACGGCATACTTAAACCTTAAGCATTTAATATGGTCTAACAGATAAACAAAAAACTTTTAGATATGAAAAGAATATTGATTTTTGTAACATCGCTATTAGTTGCGGTGTCAGCAATGGCAGAATCACATGCTGCAAAACCAACTTTAATGGTAGTTCCAAGTGACGCTTGGTGTAACGAGAACGGTTACATGCAGGAATTTGACAATCAAGGTACAGTGGAGTTGATTCCAGACTACAAGAAAGCACTCCAGAGTGACCAAAACCTAATGCTTGCAATCTCTAAAATAAATGAGATGATGGCAGATAGGGGTTTCCCACTAAAAGATTTGGAGAGTAATCTTAAATCAATATCAAACCGTACTGCTGAGATGAATATGACCACCAGCAAAAGCGGTTCCACAATAGCCCAAAGCCCTATGGACATGTTAAAGAATACTGCCAAGGCTGATATTATTATCCAATTAGGGTGGTCTGTAACCTCTAATGGACCCAAACAGACATTGACATACATTTTAAGAGGCTTGGATTCCTATACAGACAAGCAGATAGCAGGTGCCAGCGGTAGTGGTGCTCCATCTATGAGTGCAGATGTTCCTGTACTGCTTGAGGAGGCTGTTATGGACAAGA
>JAKSNX010000126.1 GCA_024405815.1 Paludibacteraceae bacterium
AATATGCTAAATATGTTGACTTGTGTCAAATCATCGATAAAGTTTAAGTTATTTACATAATCTCCTTGTTCACATATTACTAGCGGCAGCAGTCCAAAAACTACCAATTAGGGACAGACCCCTTTGGGTAGTTTTTTAGTATTTGTTTCATATAGCCCGTCTATTAGTAACCATCCGATAAAGTACATATTTTAGGGTTTGGAAAAAAGCTGTAATTTTGCAGCCGATTTTCAAACTCTAAATTTATGTATTATGACAAAAGAACAATTTTTAGAGCTGCAAAAGCAGCAGCAATCCAGTGGAGTTAGTGTTAAAGATTATTGTCATCAACACTCTATCTCGTATTCTAGTTTTAATTATTGGCGTAAGAAGTACCAATCTCCAGATTCCAAAGGTTTAGTACCCCTTACCGTCCATAGTACAACAGGTCATTCCTCAGTTAGCGATTCATCGGGATTACAGATTCAATTTCCTAATGGTGTACAAGTTGAATTTGGTTCTAGTAGTGATAGTGTAGCCATTCAGATGTTAACATTAATGTGTGGTCGTTATGTTTAGTTTAAATGATACGATGCGCTATTACTTATGTCCGGGACCGACTTGTATGCGCAAAGGCATTAATGGCTTATGTGGTGTTGTCCACGAGCAGATGGGTTGTGATGTCCGTAATGGCGATGTGTTTATCTTTATCAATGGAGAGCGCAAGTTGATGAAGTTGCTTCATGCGGAAGATGGAGGTATGGTGATGTATGTGAAACGTTTAGAGGCAGGCCGGTTCCGTTTACCCTCGTATGATCCTCAATCCAGGACTTATTCCATGGAATGGAGGGATTTGGTGGTAATGGTCGAAGGCATCATAGAGAGTCCTCAAAACCGTCTTCGCAGACTACGTGCAGAACGCACTGAATATCACGTCTAAAAGGTGCATTTTTATTGTATTTTTTTGCCTTAAAAATTTGCATATATCAGAAATTTTTTGTACCTTTGCATTAGATTTTGAAAGGGAAATACAATGACCGCAGAGGAACAAAAATTGTTTGATACATTGGTTGAAACTAATCAACAATTGGCAGCTCGTATCCAAGAGTTGTCTGCTCAGATTGCGTGGCTTCAGCGTCAGTTGTTTGGTCGTAAGAGCGAGAAGATGCCGTTATTGGATCCCAATCAATTAAGTCTGTTTGACACGCAGATACCTCAACCGATAGTAGAGGCACGTGAAGAAGCGAGTGTACAGATAGAGAAGGAAACTACGGAGGACATCAAACAGAAGCGTCAGAACCGTAAGATGATGGCTAACCTGAAGGTGATTGAGCGTATCGTGCTTAAGCCGGAGGGGATAGATGACAGTTATCGTAAGATAGGTGAGGAGATTACTCGCGTGGTTAAGTATATCCCGGCTCAGTTAGGAATCATAGAGTATGTGCGTGAGAAGTATGCCAAGGACAATGCGGATAAAACGAAGACGGATATCCGTATAGCTCCGATGCCGTTGTTACCAATAAACAAGTGTATTGCAGATGCCTCGTTATTGGCAGAGACTTTATTAAATAAATATGAGTATCACTTACCCTTATATCGTCAAGTACAGCAATACAAACATTTAGGTTTTGAGGTTAAGGAGAGTACGATAGACGGCTGGATAAAGCCGACGGCTGAGTTACTCAGACCTTTATATGATGCTTTGGTAAAAGAGGTGTTTACATCGACTTATATCCAATGTGATGAGACGACGACACCGGTGATTGATAAACAGAATCACAAAGCCAATAAGGAATATCTATGGTTAGTGAGGGCGGTACGAGAACGATTGCGATGTTTCCATTATGATGAAGGTTCGCGAGCGGGAGCGGTGATAGAGACATTAACCAAACGGCATCGGTATCGAGGTTATCTCCAATGTGACGGATATACGGGGTATGAATCGGCATTTAAAGACAGTACAGACGTGCAATTAGTCAATTGCATGGCGCATATCCGTCGCCATTTTGAAGCAGCTTTATCTGAAAACAAACAAATGGCAGAGTATGCCATCGGCGAGATACAGAAATTATACCAAATAGAGCGCAACTGTAATGAGCAGAATCTATCTGCTGATGAACGTCGTGAGAAGCGGGATAAATTAGCACGTCCTATTATGGAACATCTAAAGGTATGGATGGAAACGGAGGGTGTCCGTTATAGCGAGAGTAGTCTTAGTGGCAAAGCGATTACCTATGCTTATACCCGTTGGCCTAACATGATGCGTTATCTGGAAGATGGATCTATCCAAATAGATAATAACTTGGCAGAGAATGCTATCCGTCCTATTACCTTAGGTCGTAAGAACTATCTGTTTTGCGGCAATCACGAGGCAGCCGGTTGGATGAGTATCATCTGCTCTTTAATCAGCACCTGTAAAGAGCACCATGTTAATCCCAGATTATACCTCAATGATGTGATTGCCCAAATGCCATATATCGTACAACCATTGAAAACGCCATCGCATAAACAATTAGTGCAACTATTACCTCATAAGTGGATATTACAACATCCGGAAGCTATAATAGCAACTGAATAATCTACAAAAAATACAAATCTTACTAACTATCAATCACAACATAATAACGGCTATAATCCT
>JAKSNX010000127.1 GCA_024405815.1 Paludibacteraceae bacterium
TTAAATAATAAAAAAATAACGCAAGATAATTTAGGCAAGAATGGTGTTTATCTTTCACAAAGGTATGGATAAGAAATAAGATTTGCAAAAAAATGAGAGATTTTTTTTGCAGAACAAAAAATAATTCATACCTTTACACCTGATTATATAACATCAAATGACAAGACATAGAAGCCGGAAACGGCTTACATATAAATGTAGGTAGAAATTACCCTCCCCGAGTGCATCGGGGGGGGGTAATTTGCTTATATTCAATGAGTTATGATTTTATGAAAAGAGTTTATATATACCCATTCCAGTGGCTCATACCTTCTGTGAAGGTATTCGGCCCTCCCGTAACGGCTCTGTGAGCCTACGGGTCCCTCCCACTATACGTCCGCGTGGGTGCGGACGCACTGTCATGGGTACATATAAACTCCAAACAATCTCCGTCATTACCTAACGGTCTGTAAACAGTCTGAGCGAAGCCGAAGAATCTTTAATGATAATGAGATTAACTAAATAATTATTAACTTTTAACTTTCAACTTTCAACTATGAAAAAGAATTATTCCGATCCTGTATTGGAGCAAGTGAGAATGGAGGCAGAGATGCCCGTAATGGCTGGTTCAGCCGCAGTGCCAAGTTTCACAACAGAGAGTGTTAGCTGGCATAATTAGTATTAACCTTAAAAACAAGAAGAAAAGAGATGAAAAAACTTATTTATTTAGCAGGAGCCGCATTGGTAATGATGGCTTCAGCATCATGTGAGAAGAAAGCAGATGTACAGAACCCTGAAAGCAAGGAGGGTATGGTAAAAACAGTGTTCAGTGCCGTATCAAAAGAGAGCAGAGAGAAGACTTCAATAAGTGGCTCTGACATTCTATGGTCAGAAGGAGACCAAGTTGTAATCTATGCAGGTACATCAACAGATGGCAATGAGTTCACCCTTACAAGTGGTGAAGGCACCACATCTGCAATATTTGAGGGCTGGATAACAGAGACAGCCACAGCACCTTATTACGCAGTATATCCATCATCAGCGGCAGAGGGCATAGACGGCAGTACCATCAAGTACAGCATACCTGCTAATCAGGCGTATGTAGAGAACTCATTTGCCACAAGCACAGTTCCAATGGTTGCATATAGTGAGGCAGACAAGTCTCTTGCTTTCAAGAACCAGACAGCGTTCATAAAACTGGAGCTTACAGGTGCTGGCACAATAAAGACAATGGAGATAGCATCTGCCGCAAACAACATCTGCGGAACATTCAGCGTAAGCAAGACAGACCCTACAGCCGCATCAACGGCTGTTGCAGGTGCAAAGAAGATAACCATAACAAACATAGACGGCACTGCACTTGATGCTACAACACCAAAGAATGTTATAATAGCGTTAGCACCTGCCACATTTGCGGCAAATGACATTACTCTATCAATGACGGCAAGTGATGACAAGGTATTCACAACCAAGTTAGGTGGCTTTACCGTAGGACGTTCACAAGGTAAGGCTGTTGCGGTTGAGGTGGAGTTTGTGACACTAATAGGCAGAGGTACAGCAAAAAGAACAGGTGACATAGATGTAAATTGGGTGCAACTATGGGAGAATGGTCCTAAGTGGGCTGAGTACAATGTAGGAGAGGATAATGGCGATGGCTCATACGGATGTGGCGGTTACTTTGCTTGGAAAGGAAATGAAACCAGAGGCACTAAAGAGACAGTAGATGATACTGCTACAGACTTGTGGGGTTCCAACTGGCGTATGCCTACAAAGGAGGAATTTGATTATCTTCTTGCTAATTGCAATGTATCGTGGACAACCAACTATAATGGCACGGGCAAAGCTGGCAGAGTATATACGGGTAAGACTGAAGGCTACAAGTATAACTCCGTATTTTTCCCTGCTGCGGGCCACTACGACTATGGCGAAGTCATCGGCGCAGGCAGTGACGGCTACTATTGGAGTTCCACTCCTGATGGCGACTACTACGCCTACAGCTTGGGCTTCCGCTGGAGCCGTCAGAACGTGGACTACTACTACCGCGACGAAGTGCTGTCTGTGCGTGCGGTTTTGAAGTAACTAAGCCACAGCTCGTCATGCTGAGTGAAACGAAGCATCTCATAAGAATGTATGATGTATAATGTATGATGTATGAGGGTCAAGGGAGCATAAACGCTCCTTTGACCCTTTTTTGTTGTGATAAAATAAAGATTTTTCACTACGCTACTCACTCCGTTCGTGAAGTGCTAGCGTCACTCGGTATAATCCAAGTAAACTTGGTTCTGCCCTCGTTGGCAAGCACATTCAGGATGACGTGAGAATAGTAAATCACCACTATCATCTCTTGTTAGAGTTGATAGTGGTGATTTTTTTATTGGTTAGATAAGAGAAATGTTAAAGTTTGCTGATTTCCTCTACACTAAAACCTGTGATGATTTTTGGAAAAACGGATAAAATATCATATATTTGCATTGGAAAAACGGACATAAATATAAATTGTTACCATGAAAAGGTTTTTAGTATTGCCACTCATTATTTTGGTGGCATTAGCATCGTGTAAGAAAAATAATGATTCCAAGCCGGAACC
>JAKSNX010000128.1 GCA_024405815.1 Paludibacteraceae bacterium
CATTATATATGCAACTGTTATTCGGAGTCTCAAACAGTTCCACCTCGCTAACAGGCAATCCTTTGGCTTTTAGAGTGTTGAATATATATCGGCTCATTTCCTCACACGTGGGGCGGAACGGTAACATAACTATATCAAACCCGTTAGGCAGTGCCTTCAGACTCTCTGCCACGCGTCTGCCGTCTGCATTGTCCTCTATAAGCAGTTTGTGGTCAAACATGGTCTCTATATCTTTAAGTGCATTCTTAATTACACTAAAATCCTCAACCATGCCTCTGGCGTGCCCATCGGGGCACAACTCTTCCTTACAAATAGAGGTTATAAGTTTATACCTGTGACCATGGATATTGGCACACTTACCGTTGTAATCACTAAGATAGTGAGCCATATCAAACTCTATCTTATTTTTAACCTTAAACATCTTATAAATTTAAATACTTGTACATCAGAGGCTTAATAGCACTCTGTGTACAAGTACTCATTAGCCTGGTTTTGTTTAATGACAGGATGGTCTAAACGAACTGTCAGTGTTTTGTGCTACAAAGGTACGAATAAATGAGAGAAGTACAAAATAAAATTTTGTACTTCCGAATGGTAGTACCTTCAATCAGAATACACCGTTGGGAATTGCTACACTGAATTTCAGATTTTTTAGCGTGTAAGTTGTATAGTTCCCATTTGGTTGATGCAACTCCATATATATCAAGGCGTTATTCTTTTTGCTGTATTTTAGAACCACCTTGTTATATCCTTTGGCTGCCTTCCCCTTGCTGGCAAATGTAAATTCATGAACATCTGCACTGCTCTTATACTCAGGTGTGGATTCAGTAAGTGTCTCCAACGCCTTAATATCGCCCTTCATACTGAATATAAGCAGGTCTCTAAGCATTTTGAAGGGTGAGTTTGCAGACAGTTTCTTGTTTATCTTGGTCTTGCCCGCCACCATGTTTATATTGGTGTCGGTAATTTTAAAGAACTCACCATCGGGTTTGGTGTAAATCATACTCATACACTCTCCCTGATAGTATAGCTTACCTGCCGTCTCCACGGCATTATCAGAAATCTTTATGTGCTTTACTTGGTCAAAATCACACACAATGTTCTTATAAGAGGCATTGTTTGCCTTCAATCCCTTAATTACGGCTTCATTTGCCGCATACCCCGATGCCATCATCATAGCACCTAAAAACAATAATGTTAGTTTTTTCATAACTGAAATTTCATACATCATACATTATACATCATACATAACACATAAACAGATTGCATCTGTTTATGTGTACAACGCTCCATTAACCGCAATAACTTCTCCGTTTACGTATGCCGCTTCAGGCGATGCAAGGAATGCCACTACGGCAGCCACCTCTTCAGGTGTACCGAATCGCCCGGCAGGAATCTGTGCTGACAATGCTTTCTCATCAAGTCCTTCCACCATATCGGTCTTAACAAAACCTGGGGCAACGGCATTAACCGTAACACGTTTCTTGGCAACCTCTTGTGCAAGAGCCTTGGTGGCGGCAATAAGTCCGCCCTTGGCAGCGGCATAATTGGTTTGTCCGGGCAATCCCTTTTGTCCGGAGAGTGATGCCATATTTACTATTCTGCCATATTTCTTTACAACCATTGATTGGATAAGAGGCTTGGTTACATTGTAGAATGAGTTAAGGTTAGTGTTAAGAACCTTAAGCCAATCCTCGTTCTCCATCCATAAAAGCAGATTATCGCGGCGGATTCCTGCATTGTTTACAAGCACCTCTATATAATCATCAGGGTGGGCTGCTTGCCAACCCTCTATGGCTGCTGCACACTGCTCTGCATTACTTACGTCAAATTTAAGTAATTCAGCGGCAGGGTAGCCGGCATCCTTGATAAGTGCCAATGTCTCATTTGCCGCAGCGTCATTACCTGCGTAGTTAATCACTACGGAATAGCCCATTGAGGCTAATTTTAGAGAAACGGCTCTGCCTATTCCTCTGCTTCCTCCTGTTACCAATGCGTATTTCATATTTTCCTTTTTATTATATGGTTACATTTATTCTCTGTCGCCTACGGCTCCTCCTCATACATCATTTTAACCTCGCCTACGGCTCGTTAAAATAAAAACCCTTTTTTATTGGGGCATATCCCCAAACCCCTACGCTTCGCGGAGAACTATCGTTCTCTGTCGCCTACGGCTCCTCCTCATACATCATACATCAGTTAGTGGCATAATTTCTCTACAAGTAAACAGTGCCGTCATACTGACTCCCAAAACCCCATGAAGGTTTAAATTCTGCCCTGTAAGCAGAAGATTTTTTATTGGAGTGCGTGGCGTAAGGACTGTTGTCATAGGTGACTCAAAATCCTTGCGTATGCCGTATGAACTGCCGTCTATTGTATTTGTATAAAGTTTATATGTAAGCGGTGTGCTGGTAAAAATGCGGTCTATGGCATCGGCTGTAAGTCCTGGAACCCATTTTTCCGCCATTCTTAGGCACTCCTCTGTCTTTTTGTTTTTAAACTCTACATAATCATCACCTCTTTTACCCATAGGTTTATCCGCCCACTTCTCAACCTC
>JAKSNX010000129.1 GCA_024405815.1 Paludibacteraceae bacterium
TTATTAGTAAACAAAAAATACCCAGCCTCAGGCATCACCACCTGAGGCTGCTTAACCGTATCATAATCTCCAGTAATTACTGTATATATGGCAATATGAGACATTAAGACATTGTTTTCATTCCTATTCCCCGATATTCAAACCCAAGTTTCTTCAATTCTACGGGGTCATATATGTTACGTCCATCTATTATAACAGGTTCTTTCAAACTTTTCTTTATTATTTGCCAATTCGGCAAGCGGAATTCCTGCCACTCTGTTACAAGGCAAAGCAAATCCGCCTCAAATGTAGCATCGTAGGCATCTTTTGCAAAGTATATTGAGCCATCGGCTACGGCATTGTCAAAGCCAAGGAATGTAGGGAAAGTCTTTACAACAGGGTCAAAAAGACGCACTTTAGCACCTGCGGCAAGCAGTTGCTTAATCAGCACTATTGATGTAGCCTCACGCAGGTCATCTGTATTTGGTTTGAAGGCGAGGCCCCAGATGGCGATGGTTTTGGCACTCACGTCATCCTGAGCGCAGCGAAGGATCTTTTCAAACAGCACCGTCTTCTGATGCTCATTCACAGCCTCCACAGCCTCAAGCAGTTGCATTGTGTAGCCATTATCTTTGGCGGTGTGTATCAGTGCCTTAACATCTTTAGGGAAACAACTGCCACCATAGCCGCAACCGGCATATAGGAACTTATTTCCAATGCGAGTATCAGCACCAATTCCACGCCTAACTTGGTTCACATCTGCACCTACAAGCTCACAAAGGTTTGCCATATCGTTCATAAAACTGATACGAGTGGCGAGCATACTGTTGGCGGCATATTTAGTCATCTCAGCCGATGGAATATCCATAAACAGCACCCTAAAGTTATTCAAAAGGAATGGTCTGTAAAGTGTGGTCATCAACTCTTTCGCCCTCTCACTCTCCACCCCGATGACTACTCTATCGGGACTCATAAAATCCTTAATAGCAGCACCTTCTTTTAAGAATTCAGGATTGGAAGCCACATCAAACTCCACTGAAACTCCCCTCTTATCAAGTTCTGCCTGAATGGTAGCCTTAACCTTTTTTGCAGTACCCACAGGCACCGTACTTTTAGTTACAAGCACCAGATAGTGGTTCATATTCCGCCCCACCGTCTTTGCCACCTCAAGCACATAACGCAGGTCAGCACTGCCATCCTCATCAGGAGGCGTACCCACAGCAGAGAATATAACCTCCACATCATTTATAACATCAGTCAGCGATGTGGTAAAATGCAAACGACCGGCATTCACATTCTTCTTTACCAAATCCTCAAGTCCAGGCTCAAAAATTGGAACCGTACCAGACTGCAACTTGTTTATTTTAGCAGAATCATTATCTACGCACGTAACATCAGCCCCTATCTCCGCAAAACAAGCCCCAGAGACCAGACCAACATAACCAATTCCTACTACAGCAATTTTCATAATTTATACCTTTAAACCGCAAATATATCACAAAATTTGCAGAAAATCAAAAAAACTATGCACCTATAACAATAGAAGGGTCTATATCAAGCTTGCGGCATATCTCACGGGCAATTTGTAGCGTTGGTTCTGTTTTGCCACTCAAATACTCGCAAACACGTGCCGGCGATACACCAATAAGCTCAGCCACAGCCTTTTGGCTTAATCCCCTCTCATACATTCTAAGTTGTATAACTTCCGATAGAGTTGGCATGCCTACATCAAAATGCTTATCAGAGTAATCAGAAACAAGGTCTGATAGCAATTTGAGTTCTATCTCCAATTCCTCTTTAGTGCCTAATGAAGTTTCATTTACAAACTTAGCCGACGCACTATGTGAGTTATATGGCACAGCCTCTTCAGCAACCATTGTAGTTGGAGATTCAGGAGAAAAGCGTTCCAAAGCATCAAGTTTTTTAAGAATTTGCTCTACCCTCTCCACTGCCCAATTATATTCCTTTATGTTAGTAATCTCAGTCATAACTATATTGTTGTAATGTCCTTAATTCGTTCATATTCAGCATGAGTCCCTATAAACCTTATATACACATATTTTATAGTAAACCTAACCACAGCAATCAATCTATAATTGTTTCCTCTTATGTTAAATACATAACGCTGATTTCCAACACAATCCACACTTCCGCTAAAAGACCGTCTGATGTCAGCAAAATCTCTCCATTCAGCCCTCTTGACCCTCTGTACCCAATCCTGTAATGCCACCCTGCTTCCCGGGTGTTCAGTTATGTATTCCTTTAATTTCTGTTCAGTAAAAATCCTCATCACCCCACAAAGATACAACAATAATTTCAAATAACAAAATAAAATTACAAATAATGTAATAAATAGATATCGCAATAAAATATTTTGTAATTTACTTTAGCATCTCTAAAGTGTGGAATTTTGTCGATTAAGAGAACTGTTTTGTGGAATTTTGTAGATTAAGCTCAGTTACTTGTTGGGTTACTTGT
Source organism: Paludibacteraceae bacterium (assembly GCA_024405815.1). Lineage (GTDB taxonomy): Bacteria > Bacteroidota > Bacteroidia > Bacteroidales > Paludibacteraceae > Enterocola. Next base: position 2,458 of record JAKSNX010000129.1, read on the forward strand.
GTCCACTTAATCTTTTTATCATTGTTCCCAATT
>JAKSNX010000013.1 GCA_024405815.1 Paludibacteraceae bacterium
ACCGCTTGTGAACCGCCCACATATTTTATATTATTACCATCAGAGCCTATGCGGTTGCTTGCAACTGCGTAGGCTTGGTTTTCTATGGCTCTTGCCGCAATAAGTGTCTCAAGTACATTCTGACGGCTTACAGGCCATTGGGTAACACAAAACAGCACATCGTACTCTAAATTGCGGTTACGTATCCAAACAGGGAATCTTAAATCGTAGCAAATGCACATAGATACATTCCAGCCCCTATAGTTGAACACCAACCTCTCATTACCAGGGGTGAAGAACTGTTTTTCCCAACCTATAAACAGATGGTGCTTATCGTAGTAGTGAGCAGTTCCGTCAGGCTCAATGGCAAAGCCACGATTATAGTAAAGCCCGCCATCTTCTGCAATGTAACTGCCTATCACAAGTGAATCGTAGGTTTTAGCCCACTCTTTTACCCTATTTATGGTTCTGCCGTCTGTAGGCTCTGCAAGTGCCTGTGCGTTGGCACTAAACCCTGTAGAAAACATCTCCGGCAGAAGAATCACATTAAACTCTTCTGTGGTGTTTTTTATTAAACTTTCCACATTGTTAAGATTGGCTTCAATATCCTCCCAAACAATGTCTGTCTGTAAAACAAGAACCTTAAAATCCATCGCCAAGTGAGAATTTTTTAGGGTGAAGGGCGTTAATGCCTACATATTTTGATTTAATGGCGTGCATATCCGCTTCCTCATTGTCTGTAGGATAGAATAAGTCAAGAACCATTATCTCTCTCTTTTTGTAGTCCATTCCCACTATGAGGATAGGCACACCTGCGTTTTTGGCTATATAGTAGAATCCACGTTTCCACTCTGGATTGCGTTTTCTGGTACCTTCGGGGGTTATGGCAAGGTGAAGGTGGGTTTTCTGACGGAACAGTTCTGCCAGCGTAACGGTCATATTTGAGCGTCTGTTGCGGTCTATGCCAATAGCCCCACGCCTACGCATAAATGTTCCGAATGGTGGCCTTAGCCACTCCCTTTTAATAAGAAATGATACCTTTAAGCCAAGCGATGAGTAGAATAGTTTGCCTATAATAAAATCAAGGTTTGATGTGTGCGGTGCAAGGCAAATTACAAACTTGTCAATAGGTGGAATCTCTCCATTGAGTTTCCACCCAAATAATTTTAATATGCCGGCACAGATTTTTTGCACTATAGTTTCTCTATCTCTTCAGAGAGTTTCAATACATCTTGCAGTATGGACTCTCCTAATTTTTTATAGTAGCCTTTTACAATTTTTTTGTTATCCTTGCCGTCTGTGCAGTTTACGCGTTTGATAAAATCGGCATAGTTGTCAGAAATTTTGTTGCATAGTGTGCTGAATTTGTCAGCATCTTTTTTCTCTTTTTTGCAGAATGATGCAAATGCGTCAAGCATAAGGTCTGAATACAAGTAGTTCAAATCCTTTTTTAGTCCTCTTTTACTAGCCATAGTCTGATTGTATTTATATTTAATTCTACAAAAATAGTAAATTTTCTTGTTTATGCTTTATCTTTTCTGTGTTATTTTTTAACTTTGTGGAAAATTTATGACAAGATTGTTAAAATATATAGTGCCAGTTATGTTTTCCATCGGGTTGTTAGCCAGTTGTGAAGCGGATAAAATAACCACATCACCCGATGCCAAGCTTAGCTTTAGTGTTGACACTCTGCGTTTTGACACCATATTTACTGCACAAGGCAGTACCACCAAGAAGTTTAAGATTTACAATTGGTCTAAAAATAAGGTGGTGATTTCAAGTATTGCATTGCGTGGAGAGGTGTATAAGATAAATGTAGATGGTAAGAAAGGCTCTTATTTCCAAGATGTTACAATAAATGCAAAAGATAGTTTGGTGGCGTACGTCCAGCTATACATAAATCCCAATGATAAAACCCTGCCTTTTATTGTAAGAGACTCTATTGTATTTATGACTAACGGCAATGAGCAGAAAGTGCAGCTTGAGGCATACGGCAGAAACGCCAAACGCTTTACAAACCATACTTTCACCGCAGACACCACTATAACAGAGGCTATCGCCGTACTTGTAAAAGATACATTATGGGTGCCTAAAAGTGTAAAACTTACAATTACAGATGGTGCTACGCTCTATTTTTGTAAGAATGCTGTTATGATGGTTGACGGTACGCTTGTGCTGCAAGGAGAACAGAACCGTTTTGTGACACTCAGGGGTGACAGAAGTGACTATATGAACACTGCTCCTCCATTATGTTACGATGATGCATCGGCACAGTGGGGCGGCATAAGATTTACGTCAAACAGCACGGGTAACGTGTTTAAATTTGCCAATATACGTAATTCAAGCATCGGGATAGTAGTGGATTCTCTTAATAATGGCAGTGATGCTTTAAAGGTTATGAGTTGCAAGATAACAAATTCGGCAGGCAACCTTATCACCTCCACCGCTAATAAGGTAGTGTTTTGGAACTCACTGATATGTAACGCAGGTGGCAATATATTACGTATTAACGGTGGTGAATTAGATGTAAAGCACTGTACCATAGCTAATTACTATAGTTATACATGGGGCTCAAGAAAAGCCGCCAATATTCAGTTGGGCAATATGAGTGAGTACGGAACCATGATACCTTTGAAGGCTGGAATATATAACACTATAATTTACGGTGGTTATAACAATGAGGTGGTCTATAATAAGAAGGAGGGAGAAGAAGACAAGTGTGTATATGGGTTTGAGAATTGCCTGATTAAGATAGTCAAGTCAAATGTTGATGAACATTATATAGATTGTCCTATAAATCAGTCTCCTAAATTTGTTTTTGAGGATTGGAGTGATGAAATGAAAAAACAGAATCCGCATAAATATGATTTTCATTTGCAAAGCAGCTCACCTGCTATAGGTACTGCCAAAAGAAGTATATCAGAAGAACCCGATATGAGGTATGACCTTGACGGGAATGACAGAACATTGGACGGGTCAAGTGATATTGGGTGCTATGAGTATTATTAATCTAACTATCAACTGGTTGATAGTTAGATTAAATGTATGATGTATGATGTATGAGAGGGTTAAAATAGTAGGATTGTTACTTTTATTAGGGTGTGCTTTACCTGTTTTCAGTCAGGAGCGTATCCGCATTATGAGCTATAATGTGGAGAATTTTTTTGATACCAAAGATGACACTCTTAAAGATGACATAGCATTTACACCAGAGGGCGATTATCATTGGACACAGACAAGGTATAAGGCTAAGAGTGGCAGTATAGCCAAGGTGATTACCGCTGTGGGAGAGTGGTACGGAGTGGCAATAGTGGGGCTTTGTGAGGTAGAGAATGATTATGTGCTTAACACGCTGACCAAATACTCTCCGCTAAAGAATGCCGGCTATAAGTATATTCACTATGAGAGTCGTGACCCACGTGGCATAGATGTGGCTATGCTGTATAATCCCAAGCAAGTAAAGATAGTGGAGTCAAGGCCTATACAAATATCATGCACAGGCAAGTCTAAGCGTAGTCGTGATGTGTTGTATGCCAAAACGGTGGTTTTTAAAAAGGATACGCTACACATATTTATCTGCCACACGCCGTCAAGGATAGGAGGTGCTGAAAAGTCATCGTGGAAACGTGAGTGCGTTACTTCTGCTGTAAAAATTATGGCAGATTCCATAAATTATAACGGCAATGCCAATATAGTTATTATGGGCGATTTTAACGATACGCCAGACTGCAAGAGTATGGCTGAGGCTTTAAATGCCAAATATCCCGATGTGAACCATATAGACAGTAAATCATTGTATAATATGTTTTGGAAGTACCACGATGATGGACGTGGCTCCTATAAGTTTAAAGGAGAGTGGAATATGCTTGACCAAATCATAGTATCGGGTAATTTGCTGAATAGCAGAACTTTTTACACCACTCAGAATGATGCGGAGATTTTTGATGCAGATTTTATTATGGAAGATGATGTAAAGTTTTCTGACAAGAAACCGGCACGCACGTACAATGGTAAACGTTATAATGGAGGCTATTCAGACCACCTTCCTATATACATAGACCTATTTAGAGACAGACCTAAAAAATGAGAAATGGACATTGCCATAAGAGCGCTCCTCTATAAAATTGGGATGTCCGTTAAAACAGTTTGTTTTTCCATGCTCCAGTACAAAGATACCGTCTGTAGATAGAATATCTGCTTTGAATACCTTATCGGGTATGGTGGATAGAGTCTCAAGTGCGTATGGAGGGTCTGCAAAAATAAAATCAAATTTAAGTCCGCATCCGTCTATAAATTTAAAAGAGTCTCCCTTAATTACCTTTATAGAGTCAAATCCAAGTTTTGCTGCAGTCTGCTTTATATATTGGCTATTGCCAAAATCAAGTTCTATACTATATATGAGTGATGCCCCGCGTGATGCACACTCATAGCTGATACTGCCTGTGCCTGAGAATAGGTCAAGCACCTTTATGCCGTCAAATGATATATGGTTGTCCAAGATATTAAACAACCCCTCTTTTGCAAAATCTGTAGTAGGACGTGCCTTTAGCGAGGTTGGTGGGTTAAACCTACGGGCTTTATGTGTTCCTCCAATAATTCTCATTCCACTGTGATTGTGTTACTGACGTATTTTTTAAGTTTTTCTATGATTGATGGATTTTCTCCTTTAACATATAGGTATGTCTCCGTTTGGGATAGGTTGTACTGATTAAATATAGCCCCTATATAGTAGGCTGCATCTGTATCATTGAGTAATGAGAATCTATTGGTCAGTAGTAGATTGCCACAATCTGCAACTACTGTAATCATGTGCTTTTCAGATGGTATGCACCAAGCCTGCGTTGTGTTGCTTTTTTTGGAGTGCATAAGAGCCTCTGCTATCAGCGATGTAGATATATGGCTAATGGTGGCGTAAGGAAAATTAGTTTGAATAAAATTATAAAGTTCTGTGTTTATGGTATATATATTGGTAATGTCAAATCCATCCATATTATCAGTGTGTATGGTATAGTGCCTGAGACTAATACCAGGATGGTTGAATTTAATTATAGAGGTGCACTCATTCTCATTAAACATTGCTGATGGAACAAGTGCATACGGATTGTCATCTATATCAATATTTACAGTATCATACTGCTCCCATAGTGCAGGCTCACATAAGGCAATAGCCATACAACGGCGGAACCATGTGTCTGGTTTTGTAAAAGGAACACTCTTGCGGTTTCCATTTGCACAAAAAGAAAATCCATCCGTAGAGAAGCGGATGGACAAATTCTTATGTGTTGGATTATTCCCAGTTACCGGCATTGTTGTTAGCACTCTCTATATCACCGAATTTCAAACCTGTATATTTTTCAAGTTTGGTTTGGGTCTCTATAAGGTTAACCAGTTGCTGATGGTCTAAGTCGCTAAGATAAGTCTTATAGTCTGCCTTGCAAACCATAACCTTAACCTGAATACCTGCAGAACCAGTTGTAATGGTTGCTGTATCTAATTCAAACTCTTGTATCGGGTTAGAATAAGGGATATAACGCATTGAATCCACATTGTAACCATCTCCGTAAATAGCGGTAATCATACTTACGTATGTGGTATCACGCTTGATAATACCTTTCTTAACTGCCTCTTTCTCTGTAAGACCCTCTTCAAGTTGCTTGTCTGTAAGAACGCCCTCTTTTAACACTATTTTAGCCTTCTCATTATAGAGAAAATCCATCAAGGTGTCAAAATTAGCGGCATAGCAACCTTTTTGAATACGATACTCATTCTCCGCTTTACGTATGTCAGAAAGGCGGGCTGCAACCTTTTTCTCGCGAATTTCTCTTTGGTCATTAAACTTGATAGGGGTTGTGATACTGTCATAACACATCCACAATAGGCAAACGGCTGCTACAGCCAACAGAATTTTAAATACTTTATCCATATATTTGATTATTTAGTTTGCAACACATTTCAAATTGCAAATATAAATAAATTTATTGATGTGTGCAATTTTTTTGTTACTTTTGTTGTCTAAATGTAACAGGTGTGGAAAATCCGTTAAAAAAGAGCATATTAAAAAACTTCCCGTATGAGCCTACACCCAGCCAAGATGAGCTGTTGGATAGGTTGTCGTCATTTCTGCAGGTAGGTAGTGGTAATGACATTTTTGTACTGAAAGGGTTTGCCGGTACAGGCAAGACAAGTGTGGTTGGAGCGTTGGTTAAGACATTTACAAGCCTGAAACTGCCCATAGTTTTAGCTGCACCTACAGGTAGGGCAGCCAAAGTTTTGGAGTCATACTCAGGACACCAAGCATATACAATACATAAGCTTATATATAGGCAAAAAGACTCTACGGCTGACAGCCCGTTTGAATTGGGGTTCAATAAATTGCGTTATGCTCTTTTTATAGTTGATGAGTGCTCTATGATTGCCAATAGTGGTGATACCACATTTGGTTCAGGGTGTCTGCTTGATGACCTTTTGCAATACATATTCGGGGGTACACAAGGCTGTAAACTGCTTATGCTTGGAGATACAGCACAGCTTCCTCCTGTAATGCAAGATGAGAGTGTGGCGTTAAATTCCGATTTTTTAAGAGGTTATGGATTTAAGGTGGACGAGTATTTTCTTACAGAGGTGGTCAGACAGAATGCCATGAGTGGAATATTAAGTAATGCCACTATGCTTAGAAAGGCTTTGGAAGGGGAGACAAACGTAAAATTTGTTACAAGCGATGATGTAATCAGGGTGGATTCATCAAATTTTACGGAGTGTATAGAGAGCTCATATAGTAGTGTTGGAGAAGATGAGACCCTTATTGTAACCCGTTCAAACAACAAGGCGTTTATCTATGCAGACGGTATCAGAAACCGTATTTTATGCAGAGATGAGTTGCTATGTAACGGTGATATGCTTATGATTGTAAAAAACAATTATGCGGTACCTCAGGAGTATGGACTTGATTTTATTGCCAACGGAGACCTTGCACGTGTGGTTCGCCAACGCAAGGTTATCAGTATGTACGGAATGGAGTTTGCAGAAGTCACCCTTTTGTTTGTGGATTATGATAAAGAGGTGGATATGCTGCTACTGCGTGATGGACTTTTGTGTAAATCGCCTGCCGATTTTTCAGATTTGCAAGACAGATTGTTCAAGGCAGTAGAGGAGGATTATGCCGATATAAAAAACAAGCGTACCCGATATAAGAAGATGAAAGAGAATCGCTTTCTAAATGCTGTGGTGGCACGTAGTGCGTATGCAGTAACATGCCATAAGGCACAGGGTGGAGGTTGGAGCCATGTATATGTGGATATGGGATATGCCACTCCCGATATGATAGACGCCTCATACCTAAGATGGCTCTATACGGCGGTAACAAGGGCTACAGAAAAACTTTTTCTTATAAATTTTAATGATGCCTTGTTTTAAGAAAACCTTTGTAAAATGACTTTTTTTGCCTAACTTTGCACTCTTAATAAAAAACTACGCTTATGAAAAGACGGATACCATTTTTATTGGAAATTTCCGCCATCTTGTCTTTGTTTGCATCGTGTGTTAACAGAGATTATAAACTGACAGGGGATATTGATTGGTCTGTAGGAGCAGATATGTCTGTAGTTGCTCCTATTGGGCACTGTAGGTTGAAACTTATAGATGTACTACCTGACAGCCTGAATAGTTTTAAGTTTTGTGTAGATGGCGATGAAGTCTATTTTTCAAAACGTGATACCCAGCATCTTGGCAATGATATTATAGGCCACCTAAAGATGTATCCTAAAGGGCTTTTTACGTATGATATGGAGATAGATGTCTCTGTTTATGACCAACATATAGGAACTATAGAAAGGGATTTGGAATTTGAATTTGAAGAAATCAATACCAACCCCAATGAGCGTCTTGACAGTATTTTATATAAAGAGAATCAGTATCTTAAAGTCTCGATGTCATTGCCTGTTACTGCAAAGGAGGGCTCTTATTTCAATCTTAGATTTGACCATTCAGAGGTTTCTCTTGACCCCGATATATACCCTGACAACTCTGTGCATTTGAATATGTTAGGGAAAGATACTGATGCAGAGGTTAATTTAAGCAAGGCAAAGATTAGGTTTAACGGTACTAAAAGTTTTCATTGTAAATTAGATGGCTATCTGATTTCAGAAGAGGAGATGTTTGGTGATTTGGAGTCTGAATTAAATGTTGAGTTTGATGGTTTGCAACCCAGAATAACCTACGGATATTTAGGACCAGATAGAGTAATATATGAGAATACAAAGTACATTCCTTTTAATTATACAAAGGATTTGCAGTCATCAGATTGTTTCCTTCCGTTCCATAATCCTGAGATAAAGCTGACAGCATTAAACTCAATAGGCATTCCTGCCAAGTATATGTTAGATTGGGTGAAATTACGTAACACAACTACGGGAGAGGAGGTTTTTGCTGAGTTTAACGGTAAACCGGGTACGGAATTTATACTTAATTACCCTTCGCCGACAGAGATTAAGGGACTAAGTGTAAACGAACTGATAAATTTTAATACCCAAAGCCTGATTGAGACCACTGAATTTTTGCTTTCAAGAGGGAATGGGCATACAGATAGGTTGTTTCAGATTAAGGGAGACTCGTTGGAGTATCATTACAGAATTATACCATTGGACGTACAAGGTGAGAATGTCTCTTATTTCTTTGATGACAGCAACATAGATATTGCTATGGACGTTAAACTTGTGGGTAGGTTTGACGGTAATCAGGAGAATCCGGGCAAGAATTTTTATGTAGATAGATACGATACCATGAAGGTGGATTTCTCCAAGTATAAATTGGGGGATAAAGTAAAATTAAGTGATGAGACTGTAGCCAGAATAAAATTAGACCATAAGAATCACTTGCCTGTCAACGGCAGAGGTACACTATGGTTTTGTGACTCTTTGTATAACATGATATTAGATACAAAAACGGTTGACTTTGAGTTTGATGCCGCCCCTATAAATCAAGATGGAGAGGTTATAGGAGAGACACAAGAGGGTAATGTTTACTATAAATTCAATTATGAAGAGTACCAAGAGCTTACAGATAGAGGAAAATCTGTTATAATAAAGTATAGAGTGCTGAATAATGAATTAAAAGACGTTTGGCTTAAGAGCAATGATTGGTTGGACATAACGCTTGAGTTGTGGGCAAGTGGTTTTGTAAGTTATGAGCAGAAAAAATAGGGTTGGTATGAAAAGAATATATACAATATTGATTTTGGCTTTGATGTTTGGACTCTACGTATCGGCAGAGACCAACACACTCTATTTTATGAATTACCTGCCTCACAAGCTTTATATGAATCCTGCATTCCAGAATACTTGTGAAACATTTGTGGAGTTGCCCGCCATCTCTAATATTGGAGTTGATGCATCTGCAGGGGTGTTGAGTATAAATGATATTATAAAGTACAAGGATGGTCAGATGGTATCGTTCCTGCACCCTTCGTTCAACAGCTCAGAGAGAGATGCCTTATATAACAAATTACGTAAGAAAAATATGATACACGAGGAGATGTCGGTCTCTTTGTTTGGATTTGGTTTCAGGGTTAAGAAAAAAGGCTACCTTACTATAAATATGAGCCTGAGGCAAGATGTTACAGCCATTATTCCTAAGGATTTGTTCTCTTTGGCACTTTATGGAACCCCTGACTCTTCTAATGTAAACAGTTATAATCTTAAGGACACAAGAGCGTCTGCCAATGCATATTTAGACCTTAGCGGCGGATATTCTCATAAGATAAACGATAAGTGGAGTGTAGGCGGTAGGCTTCATTTGCTTTTGGGACTTGCCAATGCAGAGGCATCGTTCTCATCACTCAGCATAGATGCAGAAGGTAAGCAGTGGCATGCATCGGGTAAAGGTGTTGTAAAAACTTCTATGCCAGGTATGACTGTAAAATTGGATTCGGCAGGAAGAATAGACGGATTTAACTTTCCGTCACAATTCAATGAATATATCAAGTCTTATAAACCAAGTATGGGTGCAGCCATTGATGTGGGAGCAGTATTTAAGCCTCTAAAATGTTTAAGTCTTTCATTCTCAATAAAAGATGCTGGTTTTATGGTGTGGCAGAATGTGAATAGAGCCAATGGCAATATAGACTACACATTTAAAGGTATAGATGTAAAGGTTAAAGAGAATGTAAATTACGGAGACTCCATTCTCAAGGTGTTAAAAGAGTCTTACAGGCTGGATAATAGTAACAATACGTACGTAACGGCAATGAACGCCAAGTTCTATGTGGGCTTGGAGTACTCTTTCCTAAAGGATATGATGAGTGTGGGGATTCTTTCTAAGACAGCTTTGGATGCATGTAAATTAAGCGAGGAACTTACCATATCGTATAATTTAAGACCTTGCTATTGGTTCTCAATGTCTGCAAGCTACTCATTTATAAGTGGTGGATTCTCCACAATAGGGGCGGGTCTTAACTTACGTTTGCCGCCATTCAATTTTTACGTGGTTACAGACTATATGCCTTTATACTACTCTAATGAGGGTATTCCATATCGTTCCCAGCGTCTGAATGTTCAGGCTGGTATTCTTCTTACATTCGGTTGTTCAAGGAATAAGACAGAGCCTATGTTTACACCATCATTTTAAACGTAAGGTGTTGTATGTTATATCCTGTAAATAGTATAGAACAGAAACTTGGTTTTACCCAGATAAGGGAACTGTTAAAGCAGAACTGCCTAAGCTCTTTAGGTAGAAGTGTGGTTGATGCCATGCAGTTTTCCAATGCGTTGTCTGACATAAGAAAACGCTTGTGCCAGACAGAGGAGTTTATGCGTATTGAAAGTGAGTCAGACAATTTTCCCAAGGACTATTGGTATGACCCTCGTGAATCTCTTAAACGCATAACACCTGAAGGTACATATCTTACAGATAATGAGTTATTTGAGATACGGCGTTCACTACAAGCCATAACTGCCATACTTACATTTTTAAGTACCAAGAGTGATGAGCAATATCCAAATCTGAAAGCACTTGCATTTAAGGTGGAGCGAGCAGACGATGTGTGCCGGCAGATAGATTCCATAATAAACAAGTTTGGAAGAATAAAGGATGATGCAAGTCCTCAGTTACAGTCAATCCGCAGGAGCAAGGCTTCTGAAACAGCTGCAGCATCAAGGCTTTTGATGCAGATTTTAGGAGAGGCAAAAGATAATGCTTACGTGGATAAGGACGTTACCCCTACGCTTAGAGAGGGTAGGCTTGTAATACCTGTATCACCTGCATATAAACGAAAAATAAACGGAATAGTTCATGATGAGTCTGCAACAGGCAAGACTGTATATATAGAGCCTACACAGGTAGTGGAGGCAAACAATCGTATAAGGGAGCTTGAAGCGGAAGAGGAGAGGGAGATTATACGGTTATTAAAGGAGTGTACTGACTTTATACGTCCTTATATTCCAGCACTTGAACGCTCATATAGATTTTTGGGCATTATAGACTTTATTCAGGCAAAAAGCAGATTCGCTCATCAGGTAGGGGCTACCTGCCATATCCCCACAGAGACAAGTGAGTTTGAATGGCATAATGCGGTTCATCCGCTGTTGTTGTTATCTCTGCTTGCACAGAGAAAGGATATTGTTCCGCTTAACATAAAACTTTCAGCCACTAACAGGATTCTTATAATTTCAGGACCTAATGCCGGGGGCAAGTCCGTTTGCCTAAAGACGGTGGGGCTTGTTCAGTATATGATTCAGTGTGGTCTGCCCGTAATTATGCAACCCGATAGCCGAGTGGGTCTGTTTGATAATATTTTTATAGACATAGGCGATGAGCAGTCTATAGAGAATGACCTTAGTACGTACAGTTCTCACCTTACAAATATGAAGTATTTTCTTAAATACACATCTCCGCGTACCCTTATTCTTATAGATGAGTTTGGAACAGGTACGGAGCCTAATATCGGGGGTGCTATTGCTGAGGCTGAACTTGAGGAGTTTAACAGGAAAGGCTGTTATGGGGTTATCACCACACACTACACTAATTTAAAACATTTGGCAGGTCAGACATCGGGTATGGTAAATGGGGCAATGCTATATGACCGCCATAAGATGGAACCGCTTTTTCAACTTGAGATAGGAAGTCCGGGTAGCTCTTTTGCTGTGGAGATAGCAAAGAAAATAGGTTTGCCGCAATCCATTATTGATGCCGCTTCTGATAAAGTGGGTAAAGAGCATATAGATTATGACAAGAATCTACAAGATGCTGCAAGAGACAAACGCTATTGGGAGAATAAGCGTGAGCAGATAAAGATTAAGGAACGCAAGATGGAGGAGGCCACAGAAGCATTGCAGAGAAGGCTTGATTCAATAAATTCTGAGCGTAAGGAGATTCTTAAAAAGGCAAAAGAGGAGGCTGAACAGTTAATGTCTCAAACTAATGCCACCATAGAGAACACCATTAGAGAGATAAAGGAGGCTAAAGCGGAGAAAGAGCGTACAAAACAAATCCGCAAGGAGTTTAATGCACAGAAGAGTAATATAGGCAATATACAAGAGGATAGAAATTCTGTCAAGTCATCAAATTCAAAGAGTTCAGAAAAACGTAAAGAGGAGAGCATTGTTAAAGGGGATTATGTAAAATACGGAGACAGTATAGGTCAGGTACTTGACATTAACGGTAAAAAGATTACTGTAGCGTTTGGTCAGATGGAGGCTATATTAGATGTGTCTGTAGTGGAAAAATCCAGCCACAAGCAGATGAAGGCGGCGGAAAAATCCTCTGGAGCATATACTTTTGTAAGTAAGGAGACTGCAGAGACCATCCGTCAACGCAGACTTCATTTTAAGAGTGATATTGATGTGCGTGGACTTAGGGCAAGGGAGGCTGTTGATACTATTGCGTACTTTATTGACGATGCCATAATGGTGGGTGCCACAGAGGTGCGTATTCTGCATGGTACTGGCACAGGGGCGTTAAAACAATATATTAGGGAGTATCTTAACACGGTAAGTGCAGTAAAATCAATGCGTGATGAGCATGTTCAGTTAGGTGGTGCAGGAATCACCATTGTGGAACTTAAATAGTTTTCTCACAAACTAAAATACGTTTGGTACCGTCCATAAGTGTGGTGGCAAACAGGTAAAGGTCTCCGCCTTCTAAGAGGTGGAGATTTTTTCTTATTTGTGAGACCGGAGTTGGAAAGTTACGTACAGTGAGGTTTGCCTTGGGTATATCTTTAAAATGCTCTTTATGAACCTTGCGGCAGTCAAGTATGTGGAATGTGCGTCCCGGAAAGTTTTCAACCAATTTGTCTGATGTGTATAAGTGGCTGTTTGTGTGTAATTTATAAAGATTAAACCTTACCCCGATGCTCTTAAATGCTCCTGCTTTAAGTATGGATGTATCTGGTTCATACAGATAGCATAGTGGCATTGACTGTTCTATATGGCATTCAGCCTCATCTGCTTGTGTAAATGTAAAATCAGACTTGAATGGTAAATTTATGCAGTGTATAGTGGTTTGTATGGTGTTACCCGATGTGTTGTCTATCAGTGCCAATAACTCTTTACACTCATTTTTTACACTTACTACGTATAGTTCTTTTACAGATTGTAGCTCACTTAATGCTGTTGTAATGTCAAGCATTGGCGATAGCTTGACTAGTAGCGTATTGCACTTGGAGTGTATGGTGTCCAATATGGGCAGTATATTAGGCTCACAATCCGCTATGCTTACAAGTTTTCCTCCGCTTAGGCTTCTGCGTGCCGCATCTATATATATTGTATCACAAAATGGTACAAGTTTAATGTGTTCTGTGCTGTCTGCATTAACCACCTCAATGTTATTTAAACCTAATGCAGAGAAGTTATGCCTTGCTAATTCACAAAGTTCAGGGGAGCGTTCTATATATATGGCTTTGTCAAACTTGCGGCTAAAGAATATGGTGTCTATACCCATGCCTCCTGTCATATCGGCAAACAACTTGCCTGCTTGTACAAGAGATGTCTTGAACTCTGCAGTATCTTGGCTTGAAGCTTGCTCAATGGAGATACTTGCAGGAAGTGTAAAATCCTGTTTTTCTGTAAGGAATGGAAATTTTACTGCAATGTCTGACATCGGGGAATTTATTTTTTCCAAAATGCAGGTGAAAAAATCATCAGCACAGTGAATAGTTCCAAACGTCCAGCCAGCATAAGGAAAGACATGTACCACTTGCACACATCGGGCATGGTGGAGTAGTTTGCCATAGGTCCGTAACTGCCTATTCCGGGACCTACGTTGCTTATAGAACTGATGGCAGTGCCAAGTGCGTTGTCAAGGGTAAGTCCGCACGCAGTAAAGAACAATACGCTTACAACCGCAATAATCAAGTATATAAATACAAAAGCCTGCACATTATCAATTAGTTGCGGTTTAATAACCTGATTGTTGAATTTTACGGGAATAACAGCATTAGGGTGAATTAACCTTTTAAACTCATAGTAACTGTTCTTTAAAAGTAGTGCGATTCTAACCGTCTTTATTCCACCCGATGTGGAGCCTGCACACGCTCCAAACGCCATTAGCATAAGTAGAGCTGTCCAAACAAACGGAGCCCATGTGGTGTAGTCGCTATTGGCAAAACCTGTGGTGGTAATTAGCGCAACAACATTAAACATTGCATAACGGAACGATTGCTCAAACCCTATAATGTCATTATGATTGAACAGAATACTGCCCATAATAAGAATAGAGCCTATAATTACAAATGTAAGATAGAAATGAAACTCCTCATTGTGAATTATCTTTCTGAATCTACCTCTTAACAGGTGGTAGTATAGCGTAAAGTTTATACCTGACATAAACATAAACACTATAACCACATACTCTATAAGTGGAGAGTTCCAGTACGCTATGCTTGCCCCTTTTGTAGAGAATCCGCCCGATGCCATAGTTGTAAACGAGTGGCAGATGGCATCAAAGTAGTCCATACCGCACAACCATAAGATAAGACTTTCCAACAGTGTGATTACGGTATATATTCCCCATAGTATTTTTGCTGTATATCCTATTTTAGAGTGTACCTTATCTTTGGTAGGACCGGGCACCTCTGCTGTAAACAGAGACATACCACCTACTCCAAGTAGAGGCAGCACAGCCATTGACAGAACTATAATTCCCATACCACCTAACCATTGGGTTACGGCACGCCAGAAATGAAGTCCGTGAGGCAGATTGTCTATATCTGTTATTATGGTTGCTCCAGTGGTGGTAAATCCACTCATGGTCTCAAAAAAAGCGTCAGTAAATGTTGGAATGTCGCCACTAATGTGGTAAGGAATCATACCAAAAAATGAAAATACAACCCACACCATAGATACTACCACAAATCCCTCTCTTTTACCCATACGTATTTTGTCAATACTATTTGTAAATAGAATGCCAGGCACGCACACTACGGTAGCCGCAATTGCCGCAATAAGGAAATATGAGTATTCTTTTTCACCATAAAACAGGGAAACTCCCATTGAGAGTAATAAAAAGAAAATTTCAAACAAAAGTAAGAAACTCAGTACCCTTACTACTATTTTAAACTCAAATCGTTTCAAAATGTATTCATTTAAACAGTTTCTCTATTTTTTGAAGCAAATCTCTTCTGCAAAAAACAGTTACATTATCGCCTGGCTCTATTTTAGTGCTACCCACAGCCACTATACCCTTACCGTTGCGTACTATACCGCCTATAATTGTGTTTTTAGGAAGAGATAGCGTATATAACGGACCTTTTGTTATATAAGAGTCATTCTCTGCCTTTAATTCCACCACGTCAACGTCTGCAAAAGTAAGGAATTTAACAGATACGTCACCTCCTAAGATAAGTTGGTAAATATGGCTTGCCGCTATAATCTTCTTATTTATTATAGCCCCGATGTCAAGCCTTTCAGCCATATCTATGTAATCCATATTCTCAACTTCCGCTATAGTTCTGTTAACTCCCATCTCTTTGGCGGCAAGACAAGCCAGAATGTTGGTTTCAGCATTACCTGTCAGAGCTACAAAAGCATCAAAAGAGTCAATGTCCTCTTGTTGCAGCAAGCTTATATCCCTACCGTCACCGTTTATTACAATCACATTCTCTGTATTGTCAATAATACGGTATGTCTTATCCAAATCTTTCTCTATTACCTTTACGTCCTTGTTTTGAGGCAAACTTTGAATAGTCTTTATACTGATTCTGCTTGCACCTAAAAACATAATGTTGTTTACTTCACAGTTGCTTTTGCCTGATTGTATGCGCACCTCCTCCACACAGTCATTAGTGGTTATGAAATACACTATGTCGTTCTCCATAACCTGGTCTTTGCCTGTTGGTATTATAGTGGAGTCTCCCCTTTTTATTACAACAATCCTGATTTTACCGTTCCCTGCAAATGCCTTTTCCAGAGGAATGTTGCATAAAGGAGAGTTAGAGCGTATTTTAGTGGCAAGAACTATAAGTGCACCATTTGACAACTCTACATATTGGCGTACCCAACCTTTTTTCAGATTGTTCACAATCTCCTCTGCCGCAAGCATCTCAGGGAATATAAGGGAGTCTATACCCATACTCTTAAAGAACTCCTTGTTTTTAGGTAGCAGATATTCCTGATTATCAATACGGGCAAGTGTCTTCTTTGCACCAAGGTTGGTTGCAAGCATACAAGCAGTAATGTTTGTGCTTTCAATAGGTGTGACAGCAACAAACAAATCTGCTGACGGTACTTGTGCCTCACGCAGGTCTTTCAGCGATGTAGGGTTGCCCACAACACTTAGAATATCATAATTGGCTTCAAGAGCCTTGATTTTTTCTGATTGTTCATCAAGCAGGATAATGGTATGATTCTCTTTTGACAACATTTTAGCCAAATGAGTTCCCACATCTCCCGCACCCGCAATAATGATTTTCATAAATTTTTTTTACTTGTTGGTTGGATTTTTTTGAGTTATTCCGTTCATAGTTGCTCGCTGTTAACCCCTTCAAAATCACACAAATGTTCGGAGACTCACCAATGTAACTACGTTACTGGCTCGTGCCTCCATTTGTACGTGATTTTGTGCGGGGGCTTCGCAGATTCACTCATAACTCAAAAAATCCAAATACATATAATAATAAAAAATAACTCCTTAACTTTCAACTTTCAACTTTCAACTTCCCATTTTCCACTTCCTCGCTCTATCCATTATGCGTTTGTCTTCCGCCTCCTTTATGGATTCACGCTTGTCAAACTCTTTTTTACCCTTTGCCAGTGCTATATTCACCTTTGCCAACCCTTTATCGTTGATAAAAAGGGCAGTGGGTACTATTGAAAATCCAGGTTCCTTTACAGCTCTTTGTAACTTACGTAATTCCTTTTTGTTTAATAAAAGTTTTCTATCCCTTGTAGGTATGTGATTGTTGTATGTCCCATAAAAATATACGGGGATATTCATACTCTTAATCCACAACTCACCCCCTATAAAATAACAGAATGAATCCACAAGTGATGCCCTGCCTTGCCTTAGAGATTTTATTTCAGTCCCCTGCAACACAATCCCGGCAGTATATTTGTCAAGCAACTCAAAATCAAATCCCGCCTTCTTATTCTTTATATAAACCTCTCCATTCATAACTTCGTCTATGTCTCCTCATTTTAACCTCGCCTACGGCTCCCCCTTCATACATCATACATTATACATCATACATTATCTCAGTCCTGGCATAATCATCAACACCGCATCTTTTATGATATTGGGGCACGCTATTATTATCAGGGAGGCAATAACAGTAAATAATATTTTTTTAGAATATAGCTTTTTGGCAGTTATATCTAAAAAAACCGATACTCCCTCATAAACAATATATATAGTGTATAAAGTAAAAACCCCTATAAAGAACATATCTTCAAATAACTCATCTAAAAACCTTACTGCAAAAACACATGAGAAAGAGTATATAGTGAAAACAAGTATCTTGGATAGCGGATATGATTCATTGAACATTTGATTAAACGTTACTTTTATGCAGAATGCGGCAATGTAAATGCTAAAGAATAGGGTAAGAAGCGTAATAGTAAATTTTTTTAACCCCATCTCCCATAGCCATGCGTCATTCTCTATTATGACACCGGCAAAAGATGCCGCACTTGTCAGTAGAATCAACGGTAACGCATATCTAATCAATACACTTTTTCTATCTGCTTGTTTTTTTGCAGTTTCCCAACCAGCGTGAGGCGTTATCAATATGGAAGAAAATAAAGTTATCATACCAAGGGGCAAAGATAATAAAAAAAGTGTACTATTTGTTGGTTTCTTACAATAATTATTCGTAATTTTGTGCTTTAATTCGGTAATTGTATGATTTATCTTATTACGTTGGTGATATTGTTGCTTTCTTTGTATCTATATTTCCCTATAGCAGAGAAACATCATATTTTAGCTGGCGTAAATAACCGTAGCTCGCATAAAAAACCTGTAATAACCGCAGCTGGTTTTATTTTTTATGAGGCATATTTGATATATTTTATCAACACACTACTTAATGGAGATTATATTCAGTGGCAGTGGATGATAGGCTTGACCATACTTGCAGTGGTGAGTTTTATAGATGACCTTAATGATGTGTGGTTTCTTATACGCCTGTTTACACAATCTATTGCGGTGGTGTTTATGTTGTGGCAGTTGCAGGATTTATTTTCCATTACCATTATCATGTCTGCACCATTTTGGATGGTGGTGGCATTGATGGCTGGTACTGCGGTAGGCTTATTTAATCTATACAACTTTATGGATGGATTAAACGGAATGTTAGGCGGTATCACCATTAGTGCGTTAGTTCCGTTACTGCTTATAGACCTGTTCGTTTTTAGTGCCAAAGGTTTTGTTGACCCTATGTTAATTGGTGTTACATTGTTGGCAGTGGTCATATTTATGTTCTTTAATTTCAGACCTCAGCCTAAATGTTTTTCGGGAGACGTTGGCTCAATAGTGTTGGGATATGTAATGGTTTATTTTGTGTTCTCTCTGGTTGTTAAGACGGGCAATATAAATTATATCTTAATGTTTGCTGTAACGTTTATGGAGGCTGGTCTTACTGTGCTGCAGCGTCTGTTTGCGGGTGAGAATGTATTTGCCCCGCATAGAATACATTTATTCCAATTGTTTTGCAATGAATTCTATAAATCGCACAGGTTGGTAAGTGCCGTGTATTCAGGCATTCAGTTTGTGTTTGGATTGGCATTGTTTCTGTTTAATTATTATGAGGTTGCAATATTTATTCAGACAATAATATTGTGGTCAGTGTTTATTGTTATATGTGTGGCTTATTTGCTTATTAAACGAAAAAAAATGGGTGGGCATCTTTTGGAGAACGTTAAATTATTTGCTAAACAGAATTAAAAATAAAATATTTAACAACATTTAAATTTTAGTTACTATGATTCCAGAACAAATTGAACATCTTGGCATTGCAGTTCCAAGTATTGAGGCGGCACTTCCATATTATGAGAATGTGCTTGGCATGAAGTGTTACAAAACAGAAGAGGTTGCAGACCAAAAGGTTAAGACCGCATTCTTAAAAGTTGGAGAGGTTAAGATAGAGCTTCTTGAACCTACATCTCCAGAGAGTACAATCGCTAAGTTCATAGAGAAGAACGGAGGCAGAGGCGGTATGCATCATATTGCTTACAAGGTTGTTGATATTGAGAAGAGACTTGCAGAGGTAGAGGCTGCAGGTGCGGCTCTTATAGACAAAACTCCACGTCCTGGTGCAGACGGAATGACTATTGCTTTCCTTCACCCAAAATCTACAGCAGGTGTGCTTACAGAATTCTGTGAAAAGAAATAATTAAATCATTAAATAAACTTTATTATGAGTCAAGCTGATAATATTAAGAAACTTAAAGATCTCCGTGAAAAGGCAAGCCTTGGTGGCGGTCAAAAAAGAATTGACGCACAGCATAGCAAGGGTAAACTTACAGCACGTGAGCGTATAGACATGCTACTTGATGAGGGTAGTTTTGAGGAGATGGATATGTTTGTAACACATCGTTGTACAAACTTTGGTATGGATAAAGACCATCCTCTTGGAGATGGCGTTGTTGTAGGACAAGGTACTATAAACGGTCGTCTTGTATATGTTTTTGCACAAGATTTTACAGTATATGGCGGTGCACTTTCTGAAACTATGTCTCAGAAAATATGCCATGTAATGGATTGTGCAATGAAAGTGGGTGCCCCTATTATAGGTATTAACGATTCAGGTGGCGCTCGTATTCAGGAGGGTCCTAATGCACTTGCAGGTTATGCAGAGATTTTTGAGCGTAATATCCTTGCATCGGGTGTTGTACCTCAAATATCTATGATTTATGGTCCTTGTGCCGGTGGTGCTGTATATTCTCCTGCACTTACAGACTTTATTCTTATGACAGAGCAGAACAGCTATATGTTCATCACTGGCCCTAAGGTTGTTAAGTCAGTAACGGGTGAAGATGTTTCTGTTGACCAACTTGGAGGTGCTGGTATCCACTCTACTAAATCAGGTGTAACTCATTTTGCATGTGCAGATGAGAAAGATGGTATAGATACTATTAAGAAACTTATATCATTCATTCCTCAAAATAATTTGGAGAATGTACCCGATGTTAAGTGTACAGACCCTATAAATCGTATAGATGAGGCTCTTAAGGATATCATTCCTGATAATCCTAACAAGCCATACGATATGAAGGATATTATCTACAGTATAGTTGATAATGGCGATATTCTTGAGATTCAGCCGAACTACGCTAAAAACATAATTTGCTGTTTTGCACGTTTTAACGGTAAATCAACAGGTATTATAGCAAACCAACCAGCCTATCTTGCAGGTGTGCTTGACTGTGACGCTTCACGTAAGGCTGCCCGTTTCGTCCGTTTCTGCGATGCTTTCAATATTCCTATTCTTACACTTGTAGATGTTCCTGGATTCCTTCCTGGTACAGGACAAGAGTATGCAGGTATTATTGTACATGGTGCTAAACTTATGTTTGCGTTTGGTGAGGCTACAGTGCCTAAGGTAACAGTAACTATCCGTAAGTCTTACGGTGGTTCTCATATAGTTATGAGCTGCAAGCAGTTACGTGGTGACTTTAACTATGCTTGGCCATCTGCTGAGATTGCTGTTATGGGTGCATCGGGTGCCATAGAGGTGCTTGAGGCTAAGGCATTAAAGGATATGACAGACCCTGATGAGAAGAAGAAATTTGTAGAGGAGAAGACCGCTGAATACAGTGAGGCATTCTCTAATCCTTACAAGGCCGCTTCTATGGGTTATATTGACGATGTTATTGACCCTCGCAACACTCGTTTCCGTATTATACGTGCATTTGAGAGTTTGCAGACCAAACGTCTGTCTAATCCGCTAAAGAAACATTCTAACATTCCACTTTAAAATTTGAGTTATGACAACAATAATGATAAATTGGACTAATGCACTGATAATTACCTTATTGGGTTTTGCGTTGGTTTTCTGCCTTCTCATTCTTTTAGTGTTTGTGCTAAAACTGTTTGGTTTGGTAATGCACAGAAAAGAAGAGAGTGAACCTAAAGCAGTTGCATTAACCGGAATGCCTGCAAGCAAGATTTCAGGAGCCCCTACAGGTCCTGAACTTGCTGCCATAGCTATGGCTATTAGAATGTTTTATGATGAGGAGTGCAGTGAAGTAGGGGAGCTGACTTTTGAGTCACACCCTACCGCTTGGAACTCTAAACTATTTGGATTAAATAATTTAGTTAAATAAAGTATTATGAAAGAATTTAAATTCACAATAGACGGCAACAAATATGAAGTTTCTATAGAAGAGACAGGTAAAAATTCAGTTTCCGTAGAGATTAATGGCAAAAGGTTTGCCGTTGATATTGAGAAAAAAGAGAAGCCTGTAGTGGATGCACAACGTCCTGCCGCAGCATCTGCTCCGGCAAAACCACAACCAACCGCAGCACCTGCTTCAAAACCACAAGGTGGTGCAGGTACAGTAAAGGCTCCGCTTCCAGGCAGTATTTCAAAAATCCTTGTAAAAGAGGGACAATCAGTAAAGCGTGGCGATACTGTGCTTACTATGGAGTCTATGAAAATGGAGAACAATATTATGGCTGAACGTGACGGTGTGGTTAAAGCCATATATGTGCAACCTGCTCAAAGTGTAATGCAAGGTGATTCTTTGTTTGACCTTGAGTAAAAATTGTAAAGTATGAAAAAATTGAGATTTTTAATTTGTGCATTTTTAGCAGCCGTATGTCTTAATTCAGTTGCTCAAGATGAGTCACATTCCGTTTCACTTACACACCCTACAAAGGGAACAGAGGTGGTTCTTGTAATCAGTGATTCCTCTAATGAGAATGTTGCCTCTTTACCTGTGAACCCCGATGTGGAGGAGACTGTTGAAGAGAACTTGGAGCTGGGTAGCAGTCTGAGCGATTTTGCCAAATCTATGGGATTTGTGAAACTGTTCCAGGGTGATGGATGGAAGTGTCTCATTATGATTGCCATAGCATGCTTATTGCTGTATTTGGCAATAGTTAAGAAATATGAGCCGTTGCTATTACTTCCAATAGCATTTGGTATGTTGCTTACAAACATTCCGGGTGCTGGATTGTATAATGCAGACTTGTTTGCCAACGGTCATGTGCATTGGGCTGACTTTAGAAACGGTGCAGGGCTTCTTGATTACCTGTATCTTGGTGTTAAACTTGGTATTTACCCATGTCTTATATTTGTGGGTGTAGGAGCAATGACAGATTTCGGTCCGCTTATTGCAAACCCTAAGAGTCTGTTGCTTGGTGCGGCTGCTCAGCTTGGTATCTTTGCAACCTACCTTACCACCATTGCATTAGGCTTTACCCCACAAGAGGCTGCATCTATAGGTATAATAGGTGGTGCAGACGGTCCTACCGCCATATTCCTTACATCAAAGCTTGCACCTCATTTACTTGGTCCTATTGCAGTAGCCGCATACTCATATATGGCTTTGGTTCCTGTTATACAACCACCTATTATGAGGGCTCTTACAACAAAGAGTGAGCGTGCCATTGTAATGAAACAGTTGCGTAAAGTATCTCAAACAGAGAAGATAGTGTTCCCTATAGTGGTTACTATTATAGTTGCTCTTTTATTACCCGATGCAACCTCACTAATAGGCTGTCTGATGTTAGGTAACCTTATGAAAGAGTGTGGTGTGGTAGAGCGTCTCAGCAAGACTGTTCAGAATGAGCTTATGAACATTGTCACCATATTCTTAGGTATTACAGTAGGTGCCACCGCCACCGCTGCCAATTTCTTGAACATTCAGACTCTTGAAATCTTATGCGTAGGTATTATAGCATTTGGTTTAGGCTCTGCAGGTGGTGTGTTGCTTGCAAAACTTATGAACGTATTCTCTAAAGAGAAGGTTAATCCGCTTATTGGTAGTGCAGGTGTGTCCGCAGTGCCTATGGCAGCCCGTGTGTCACAGGTTGTAGGGCAGGAGGAGAATCCTGGTAACTTCCTGCTTATGCATGCAATGGGACCTAACGTAGCAGGTGTTATAGGTAGTGCTGTTGCCGCAGGTATTCTGCTTTCAATGTTGGGATAATATTAAAGCAGTTGCTGTAAACGCAACATCTCGTCTCTATATTGGGCTGCTTGTAAAAAGTCCATTTTCTTTGAAGCGTCAAGCATTTGACGCTTCACTTGTTCTATAGCCTTCTGTAATTGCTCTTTGCTCATTGATTTAAGCACAGGGTCTGCGGCAAGTAAGGTGGTGTCAGGGTCTGGCTCTATATAAGCCTTGCTTCCTGCATCACTTCTTACTGATGCAAGCGGAGACGCTCCGTTGCTGAAAGCAGATTTAGGGGTTATTCCGTTAGCCTCATTATAAGCCTTTTGTTTGGCACGGCGGCGGTTGGTCTCATCTATGGTCATCTGCATACTGCCTGTAATGTTATCGGCGTACATAATAACCTTACCGTTTACATTACGGGCGGCACGCCCTGCTGTTTGTGTAAGAGCCCTGTGGGAGCGTAAAAAACCCTCTTTGTCTGCATCTAAGATTGCCACCAACGATACCTGTGGTAAATCAAGTCCTTCACGTAGCAGGTTTACACCTATAAGCACATCGTAAAGTCCTGCCCGTAGGTCATTAAGTATTTGAACACGCTCTAAAGTATCCACATCGGAGTGTATATAGGTACAGCGGACACCATTTTTAAGCAGAAAATCTGTAAGCTCCTCCGCCATACGCTTGGTAAGGGTGGTAACAAGTACACGCTCATCGTTCTCTGCACGCACCGCTATCTCCTCTAAAAGGTCATCTATTTGGTGTTTGCTTGGTTTTATTATAATCTCAGGGTCTAATAGTCCTGTAGGTCTTATGACCTGCTCCACCACCACACCCCCGCTTTGCTCAAGTTCATAATCCTCTGGGGTGGCACTCACAAATATGGTCTGCTTTTTCTTGTTCTCAAACTCCTCAAATTTAAGAGGTCTGTTATCTTTGGCAGACTCCATTCTGAAACCATACTCCACAAGGGTGTTCTTACGCCTATGGTCGCCACCATACATTGCCTTTATTTGCGGAATAGATACATGGCTCTCATCTATTACCATAAGAAAATCTTTAGGAAAAAAGTCCATAAGACAGAATGGGGGAGTGCCTGGCTCACGTCCGTCAAAATATCGGGAATAGTTCTCTATACCGGCACAGTAACCTATCTCACGTATCATCTCAAGGTCGTAGGTGGTACGTTCATAAAGCCTTTTAGCCTCATACTCCTTGCCGTATGATTTCATCTGCTCCACCTCTTTGCCTAAATCCAATTCAATCTCTTTTATGGCTCTTTCTGTATTCTCCTTGGTAGATGCAAATATATTGGCGGGGGCTATACGGTAACTCTTTAGTGATTCTATAGTGCTTAGGGTATAGCAATCAAGCATCTCTATGGTATCTATCTCATTGTCCCAGAAACATATACGCACTATGGCATCGGTAAATGCAAGCCAAATATCAAGAGTGTCGCCTTTTACACGGAATGTGCCACGCTGAAACTCAATATCGTTACGTACATACATACCCCTTACAAGGCGGCGTAGAATCTCATCGCGGTTAACTTTCTGCCCCACAGTAAGCTCTATGGTGTTTTGTGTAAAGTCCTCTGGGTTACCTATACCGTAAATACAACTTACAGACGATACCACAATTACATCACGTCTGCCAGATAGCAGAGCCTGTATGGCAGATAGCCTCAGACGGTCAATCTCCTCATTTATGGCAAGGTCTTTCTCAATATAGGTATCGGTGGTTGGCAGATAAGCCTCTGGTTGGTAATAATCGTAGTACGATACATAGTACTCTACAGCATTGTTAGGGAAAAACGCCTTAAATTCACTGTAAAGTTGTGCTGCAAGGGTCTTGTTGTGGCTAAGTACAAGTGTGGGGCGGTTTACATTATTTATAACATTGGCAATGGTAAAAGTCTTACCAGACCCCGTTACCCCTAACAGAGTTTGGCAAGCATCTCCACGCAGCACACCATCTGTAAGCTGTGCTATAGCATCAACTTGGTCGCCTGTGGGATTGTACTCCGATTCCAAACAAAAATCCTTTGACATAATCTTGCAAACTTACACAAAAAATATTATAATCCCGATATAAATTAACAATAAAAGTGGTTCACTATGTTAAATATTTACTACCTTTGTACAATTATTATATTAGTGTAATATGATTTGGAATGAAAAAGCGGAGTGCATGTCGCGTGATGAGCGTATGCAACTTCAAGGCGAAAGATTAAAAAAAGTGCTTGAGAGGGTCTATTTTAACTGTGAGCCCTATCGCAAGCGTATGCAGGAGGCAGGCGTTATGCCAGGTGACATAAATACCATAGAGGATATAGTTAAGTTGCCGTTTACCTCTAAAAAGGATTTGCGTGATTATTATCCCCTTGGACTTTTGTCTTCCCCGATGTCAGAGATAGTGCGTGTGCATGCCTCATCGGGTACAACAGGTAAGCCTATTGTGGTGGGCTACACCCGTAATGACCTCAGTATCTGGAAAGAGGTGGGTGCAAGATGCCTTTCCGCATACGGTCTTGGAAAGAACGATGTGGTGCAAGTATCATATGGTTACGGACTTTTTACAGGTGGTTTAGGTGCTCATGGTGCAGTTGAGACTATTGGTGGTACAGTGGTGCCTATGTCATCGGGTAATACAGAGAAACAGATACTTATGATGCATGATTTGGGTGTAAAGGCACTATGTTGCACACCATCATACGCTCTTCACCTTGCAGAGTGTATAGAGAGGTCAGGCATTCCACGTAGCGAGTTTCAGTTAAAGGTGGGTATATTTGGGGCTGAGCCTTGGACAGAGGAGATGAGACGTGAGATAGAACATAGATTGGGCATTAAGGCATACGATATTTACGGACTTACAGAGATTATGGGTCCCGGCGTGGGTTATGAGTGTAACTTACAGCATGGCACACACCTTAACGAGGACCATTTCTATCCGGAGATAATTAACCCTGAGACTGGAGAGCATGTTAAGCCAGGGGAGAAGGGAGAACTTGTATTCACCACCCTTACAAAAGAGGGTATGCCGCTAATCCGTTTCCGTACAAGAGACCTTACATATCTGAACTATGATAAGTGTGAGTGTGGCAGAACACTTGTGCGTATGGCTAAGATTATGGGCAGAACAGACGATATGCTTATTATCCGTGGTGTAAATGTATTCCCATCGCAGATAGAGTCTGTAATACTTGAGACTGCGGAGTTTGAGCCTCACTTCTTCATCACTGTTGACCGTGTAAACAATACAGATACATTTGAGATTAAGGTGGAGGTTAAGGAACAATATTACACCGATGATATAAACGGTATGATAAAACTTCAGAAACTTCTTGCACACAAGATTCAGAGCGTAGTGGGCTTGCAACCTACAATCCGTTTGGTAGAGCCTCGTTCACTGCAGCGTAGTGAGGGTAAGGAGAAACGTGTGCTTGACAAACGTGTGTTCAATAACTAAAATTAGGAGGAATTTACCATGAAAGTAAAACAGTTATCAGTATTTTTAGAGAACAAGACAGGCAGACTTAACGATGTAACTAAAATTCTTGCCAAGGCAAATATAAATATGCGTGCATTCTCTGTGGCAGACAGCTCTGATTTCGGTATTCTACGTATGTTGGTTGACGATACGGAGAAGGCTAAAGAAGAACTTAGAAATAATGGTTTTGCAGTTTCTGTAACAGATATCATAGGCATTAAGATGGCAAATAAGCCAGGTACACTTAACAAGATTTTGGATATTCTGGCAGAGGCAAAGGTCTATATAGAGTATATGTATGCATACTCAGACAGCGATAAAGCCATTACAGCCATAAAGCCAGATGATATGGAAAAGGCTATAAAGGTTATTGAGGAGAATCATATAACTACCCTATGAAAACTATATTAGTAACAAACGATGATGGTATTACGGCACGTGGTATAAATGCACTTGTAGATGCCATAAAGGACTCTTACAGGGTTGTGGTGGTGGCTCCTGACGGACCACGTTCAGCCCAATCCAAGG
>JAKSNX010000130.1 GCA_024405815.1 Paludibacteraceae bacterium
AAGCACAAGGCACTATTGTATATACTTATGATAGGCAGTTTTCTGCTGTTTACTTGGCTGGGGTTGCAGATTAAGTATGAAGAGGATATATCCAAACTGCTTCCGTCAGATACAATAGGCGATTCTGAGCAGCTTGTGTTTGACAATCTTAAAGTTAAGGATAAAATTTTTATTCTGTTTACCGCCCGCGATTCCGCCATAGAACCTGAACGATTAGCGGAAACATGTGATATTTTTTGTGACAAACTAATATCCAACGATAAGGATTCAACTATCAACAATATACTCTACACCCTTGATGAGGATTTAATGTTATCGGGTGCTGAATATCTGTATGGTAATCTGCCTGCGTTTCTTGAGGAAAAAGATTATGCCGCTTTTGACTCCGTGTTTTCTAAAGAGAACATAGATAGCAGAATGGAGGCAAATGCGGAGAGCTTGGAATCGCTTGATTCTGATATGGCTGCAATGCTTATTCAGTACGACCCTGCAGGTATGCGTTATGCCCTTAAATACAAGGCTAAAGAGGCTGCCGATGCTATGGGCGGAAGCTACAAGATAATGGATTCCCATTTCTTCACCCCCGATAGCACAGTTTGCATTGCGTTTTTAACGCCAAACTTTAAGGCATTTGACTCTAAAACAGGCATACACCTTACAGAGCAGATAGAGGCTACCATTGATTCTGTGAGTGCAGATTACCCCGATGTAGAGGTACTTTTCCACGGAGCACCGATACAGAGTGTCTTTAACTCAAGGCAAATAAAAAAGGATTTGGCTATGACACTTGGCATATCCATATTTCTTGTATGCCTTATTATAACTCTGTGTTTCAAGAATGTATCTACCCTACCGCTGCTGTTATGCCCTGTAATTTACGGAGCATTCTTTGCACTTGGCATTATGTATCTTATACAGGGTACAATGTCGCTTATGGCATTGGGCATAGGGGCTATAGTGCTGGGCGTGGCGTTAAGTTACTGCCTACATGTACTTACACATTATAAATATGTATCTGACCCTGAGGTAGTTATAAAAGAGCAAACTAAACCTGTGATTCTTGGAAGCCTTACCACCATAGGTGCGTTTATGGGTCTTTTGTTCACAGAATCGGCACTACTTAAGGATTTTGGACTGTTTGCATCGCTTGGAATGGTAGGCACCACTATTTTCTGCCTTATATTCCTGCCACATTTTCTTAACCCCGATAAGAATAAACGCTCTGAAAAAGCGTTTAATTTCCTTGAGAAAATAAACACATATCCACTGCACAAGCAGACTTGGCTGGTGGTTACACTTATAGTAATATCAGCCGTATGTATCTATAAATCGGGTGATGTGGAGTTTGACAGCGACCTTAAGAATATAGGTTATACAGACCCCAATGTGGCTCGCTCAGGCAAGATTCTTTCTGAAAAGACCGCAGGAGGTAATTTTACAGGATATTTTGCAGTAACAAGCCGTAATCTTGATAGTGCTTTGGTTTATAACAAATTGTTAGACAATAGATTAGCAGTACTAAAGGATTCTGGTGAAATCAAGGGTTTTGCATGCACATCGTCTCTGCTGCTTGATTCAGATACACAGCGTGAACGCATACAGAATTGGTATAACTATTGGACAGAGAGCAAAAAGAGACAAGTTAAGGCGGATATTGTGGCATCGGGTAAGAAATACGGATTTAAAGAAGACAG
The DNA here is from genome assembly GCA_024405815.1 of Paludibacteraceae bacterium. GTDB lineage: Bacteria > Bacteroidota > Bacteroidia > Bacteroidales > Paludibacteraceae > Enterocola. The sequence continues at coordinate 1,695 of JAKSNX010000130.1, forward strand.
TTATGAGCCATTTTTTGCCCTGATTGACGGAGAGTTTGAGCCATCGTCCATTTATGACGCAGACATCATACCCGATGGGCTTATGAGCAACTGGATTGAATACACAGACTCCACCTATATGGTGTTCACCCCTGTGCAGATGCCGCACGCAAACCGCCGTCATGCAAGCGAATTGATAGTTGAGTCGCCTCACACTGTGGTTATTGACCCGTTCTTCTATACAGAGGATATGGTAAATGTGCTAAACAACGATTTTAACAAGGTGCTTGCCATTTCATCGCTGTTTGTACTTGTGGTGTTGCTAATATCGTTCCGTAGCGTTATTATAGGTTTGATTGCGTTTATACCTATGGTACTAAGTTGGTACATAGTGTTAGGCATTATGGGAATATTCGGTCTGCAATTCAACCTTATAAACATAATTATATCAGCCTTTATATTTGGCGTAGGTGTGGATTACAGCATATTTGTAATGGACGGACTACTTGCTGGCACACGAGGTGAGACTCAACTGCTCACATACCATAAAACAGCCATATTCTTCTCTGCCGTGGTGCTTATAATAAGCATTGCATCGCTTATTTTTGCTGTACACCCTGCCATATCGTCCATCGGGTTCTCCACCCTGATAGGCATGACAGCCACACTGCTTATTACCTACAC
>JAKSNX010000131.1 GCA_024405815.1 Paludibacteraceae bacterium
GTATTGGCAAGGTCATTGAAGAAAAACACGCCTGCATTGTTAATCAGCACTTCTATCTCTATTCCGTTCTCCTTGCAGTAATCAAACAACTCTTGCGGAGCAGATTCTGTAGATAAATCCTTATAGATTGAGATAGCCTTTACTCCGTATTTTTCTGCCATTTCATCGGCAGTTTCCTTGATTTCTTTTTCTTGATTGCTTACAAGTACCAAGTCATACTTGTAGTGTTCTGCCAAGCGGTGTGCGTACTGCAACCCGATGCCTGAACTTGCTCCCGTAACTAATGCGTATTTCATATTTTCCTTATTGTATATTTACATTTACCGAATCACCGCCTCACCGAATCACCGCCTCACCTTCCGCTAATAATCTTCTTAATCTCATTGAGCTTATTAAGTGCCTCAATGGGTGTAAGACTATTGATATCTATCTTTAGAATCTCATCACGCACTTGGCTCAGCACAGGGTCATCAAGTTGGAAGAAACTGAGTTGTAATCCCTCTCTTGACTTTGCCGCATCTCTCATTTTTTTGGAGTGAGACAATCCTTGTGCAACACCCTTTGAATTCTCCCCCTCTAATTTTTTTAGAACCTCAGATGCACGTTTCACTATGCTCTTGGGCATTCCTGCCATCTGTGCCACGTGAATACCAAAACTGTGCTCACTGCCGCCTCTGATAAGACGACGCAAAAATATAACTTTATTTTCAGATTCCCTAACAGAAATGTTAAAATTTTTAACTCTTTTAAAATTTTTCTCCATTTCGTTAAGTTCATGGTAGTGGGTTGCAAAAAGTGTGCGTGCTTTTGCTGTAGGGTTCTCATGGATATACTCCACTATAGCCCATGCAATGGATATGCCATCGTAGGTGCTGGTGCCTCTGCCAAGTTCATCAAAAAGAACAAGAGAACGCTCACTCATATTGTTCAGTATGCTTGCCGCCTCGTTCATCTCAACCATAAAGGTGCTTTCACCCATAGATATGTTATCGCTTGCACCCACGCGTGTAAATATCTTATCAACCAAACCTATGCGTGCCGCTTGGGCAGGAACAAAACTTCCTATCTGTGCCATCAGGGTTATAAGGGCGGTTTGCCTGAGCAGTGCAGATTTACCTGCCATATTGGGACCTGTAATTATTATTATCTGCTGCTCTGTGGTGTCAAGGTGTACGCTGTTAGGTATATATTCCTCCCCGATAGGCATCTGAGTCTCAATAACAGGGTGTCTGCCCTCTGTTATGTCAAGCTCTGTAGTGTTGTCAAGTAATGGTTTATTGTATTTATGTGTTTTTGCCGCTACTCCAAGTGAGCATAAAGCATCAATATTTGCAATTATATGTGAGAGTTTCTGCAGTGCAGTGGTGTGGTTAGCCGCCTGTGAGAGTATATCGTTAAATATCTGAGTCTCCAATGCGGCGATTTTCTCCTCTGCCACTAAAATTTTCTCCTCGTACTCTTTAAGTTCTTGTGTTATATAGCGTTCTGCATTGGCAAGTGTCTGCTTGCGTATCCACTCAGCCGGCACTTTATCCTTATGCATATTACGTACCTCAATGTAGTACCCAAACACGTTATTGTAACTTATTTTAAGGCTTGGAATGCCTGTAGCCTCGCTCTCCCTCTTTTGTATGTTAAGCAAATAATCCTTACCGCAGTAGGCTATATTACGATACTCGTCAAGTTCATCGTTAACGCCAGCCTTAATCACCTCTCCCTTGCTTATCATTAGTGGAGGCTCATCGGTTATATAGGTCTCTATCAGGTCTCTAAGAGATGTACACAGGTCTGTGTCACTGAAAAGTTCAGGTTGCCTTTTTGCAATCTGCTCTACTGCATAGAGGGCTGTCTTAAGCTGAACCAAAGCCCTTGGGGTGGCTCTGCCCACGGCAACCTTTGAGACCACTCTCTCCAAATCCCCCACAAGCGGCAGTTGGGTAAATAGAAAATCTGTAATGTCTCTATCGTTATAGTATAACTCCACATATTTCTGCCTTTCCTCTATTTTCTCAATGTCCTTTAACGGGAACGCTATCCAGCGTTTCAGTGTACGGCTGCCCATCGGGGTTTTAGTGAAATCAAGAATATCTGCAAGGCTTTTCCCATCGGGTGATGAGGGCTGAAATAGCTCCAAATTACGGACGGTGAACTTGTCCATCCATACAAAACGCTCATTATCAATGCGATGCAGTGCGGTAATATGTGATGTTTGGGAATG